>MEUM01000112.1:3024-10506 GCA_001771735.1 Caldifarciminota bacterium RBG_13_43_14
ATCCAGCCGAGGGTGCAACTGTGAATCCGCTGATCGCCCCGACACATAAATTATTGGTCGAGTTAACCCAGGATGTCCCGCCGTTTGAGGTCTTATAGAAACCGCGATTATCCCCCAGATAAACATTATTGGCATTGGAAGCGCTCGCGGCCAGACCGTAAATATAATATCCGGCGATGCCAGTGCTGGCCGAAAACCAGGTTGCGCCGGCGTCGGTGGTTTTATATATATCGCTATAACCGCCGGCATAGGCTACATTAGGCGAAGCAACACTTGTTGCCATCGAGTAGTTGTAATAATGGGTTGAAGCCTGCGTCCATGAAGCCCCGGCATCAGTCGAACGGTATATGCCGCCTAAATAGGTGCCAGCGTATACAATATTCGAATTAGTCGGATGTACTGCCAGCGAATAGACATAATAAGCCGTCGTGGGTATGGTGCCTGTGATCTGAGTGAAACTCGTGCCGCCGTTGGTGGATTTATATATGATCGGTTGGCTTGTACTGGTATAGAAACCTCCAATATATATGTTATTTGGATTGACCCGATCGACCGCAAGACTGTAGCCGTAACTTCCCATAGTATCTGGCGTAACGGTTGTCCAGTTTGTGCCTGAATTCGTGCTTTTGAAAAATGCAATTACCCACTGGCTGCCATTCCATGACATTCCGCTGCCATAGACATTAGTTGGGCTGCTTGGATGGACCGCCATCGCATAAATATATTTGTTGGTCATAGCAGTGCTGGTCCAGTTGGCTCCGCCATTAGTTGAGCGGTATATTGAATGACCACATCCGGTATAGAGATTATTATCATTGAGCGGATCGATTGCCATGCAATAAGCTTGCGTCGGTATCGCGCCGACCGTTGTCCAGGAACCACCGGCATTGATCGTTTTAGCAATACTGGTCGGAGTAGAATAAGCAGCGACATAAATTAAATTCTCATTCGTTTGCGAAACGACTACTGATCGCAGGTATCCTCCATAGGGCCCGATCGATTCCCATGCTCCAAAACCCAGGCATAGAAGCATGAGCATAGTTACTACTGCTTTTATGTTTTGCATACCTCTCCTTTATTATTGTATACTATCATTTAGATTATACTTAAGTATAGTAACGATCAGAAATTTGTCAAGGGGTATTATACAATAGCTTAATAGATCGGAATTTGCAATATTGACATTAATTTATATATAATTACAATTAAATAAGGAGGTTAAATGATTAAAATCGTGTTCATATCATTATTTCTTGTCGTATTAAGCTTTGGTCAAACCCCCATTTTCGATGCTCCGGTTGCTATTCAAGCTAATGGCAGTCCGATCAATGTCGGCTATGGCGGCAATGCATCGCCATTTATGATCGACTGGAACGGGGATGGAAAACAGGATCTACTGCTCGGGCAATTTGATGGCGGCAGGGTGCGTTTTTACGCGAATACCGGCACTAATTATAACCCGACATTCGTCAATTTCTCCTATCTGCAGGCTGATGGCTCTGACATATCAGTAAGCTATGGTTGATGTCAGGGTGCTACCGTCGCAGTTTGCGACTGGAACCAGGACGGGTATCTCGATTTGATCACCGGTGAACGCACCGGGTATTTCACTTTTTTCAGAAGACTGTCTTCAGGCGCTTTGACCAATGCCGGACGCATAAAATCAGATGGTATTGATATACTTGCCAACGCTAATTCCTGGCCGTTCGTGTGTGATTATAATGAAGACGGCAAAAAAGATCTGGTTGTTGGCCAGGAGGGTCTCAGCTCACCATGTAATGTGTATGTCTATTTGAATGTGGGCACGAATTCGGCGCCGGTCTTTAGCGATTCAACACCGATCCTTTTCAATGGCAGTCCGCTTACCTATTGGCGCACTGTACCGGTGCTCAAGGATCTGGATAATGACAGCAAGAAAGATATGATCCTCGGTGGCTGGTATAGTGATATCCGGTTCTATAAAAACATGGGGACCAATGCTAATCCGGTTTTCACTACTTATTTATATCTGGTAAATCCCGATTCATCAACTTATAGCAATGGCAATCCACCCAGGTTGAATTTCACGGACTGGGACGGTGATGGAGATCTGGACATGATCACCTGTGATTATTATGGATCGGTTTTTTTGCGGCGAAATATTACCCCGACCCAGATAGATGAAAATAATGCCGAAGTTATTGCTCGGAAAGCATTGATCGTTCTTCCAAGCCCTGTAACCCAAAATGCGATATTTATGGTCAGGGCAGCGAATTCTGGTGTTGTTAAAATAAAGATCTATTCAGGCGACGGTTCATTGATCGCAATCCCAGTTGATCAATATGTGCCGGCCGGCGATCATCGATTCACCTGGACGCTCGGTGATATGGATCAGAATCGATTACCCAATGGTATGTATTTTGCCGCGCTTGAAACCGGTACCGGATTGCTTACCCAAAAAATTATGATCGTACGATGAAGAGTTGGTTATTGGGTAATTGCGTAATTAGTAATTAAGAAAAATCACAAATAAAAAGAAAAACCCCCAAAAAGGGGGCTTTTCTGCATAGATCTATAATTAGTTTATTAACACGATGAGTTTGCCAATCTGATTCTCACCATCTTCAATACGAAGTAAATAAGTACCGCTGCTCAGCGAATTTCCATCATCATCGAGACCATTGAACACGATGTTATGCGAGCCGGGCGCCATTTGATTGTCAATTAGATTGCGGACTTTCTGTCCGGCGACATTATATATATTGATCCGAGCATGTACCGGTTGTGATAATGAGAAACTGATATTTACTATCCGGCTAGGATTTGGATAGACCGCGATATTTGTGAGAGCCTTATTTGTATTTTCTTCCGAACCAAGATAGCTGAGCAAATAAGTCATGTAGTTCTGCATCAACTCCTGTTTGGCATAGGTGCCATTACGCAATGCGCCAAAAACAAATGCCGAATGGATCGAACGATAATTACCAGCAGCACCATTATAGTTGACCGTACGACCGTTGTTGTCCTGGGATCTGAAAATTATCGTACCGCCGTTCGGGCCGATATAATCTACATAGTTGTCGGGTCCTTGTTGATACAGATGATCAAAACTCTTCCCCTGCGTGATCGTACCGGTTTGACCGGTTACGTTCATGACATTGCCGGTTGTTGAAGGATTGCCATCACCCAGATATGAGCAGCCAAACATAGGATAGATTGCAGTAGTGCTATTATTGTAACCAAAGTCACCACCTTCAAGATATACAGCTTTACCAGAGTTTAAATAGTTGATCAGGGTTGTTTGTTCCGTTGAACCAACGGTGCAGTTATCGCCTCAGCATCTAAACCAGCCAAGCAGTACAAAAACCGCATCATAAGGTGCGAGATTGCTCGGCAGAGTCGAGGTCGTTGTATGCGCATGACCAAGCGCGGTCAGGGTTTGCTGTATCCAATATGGAGTGTCAATTGTCCCGCCAGCTTGAGAATCATAAAACGTATCAAGCGAATCATATTCCCAGACGAGAACATTTGCCGCCAAGGCAACTACGGGCAGGATTAGCAGTACGCAAAAATATTTCATAATACCTCCTTTAGGTTATCCTGTATCAAAGTAACCCTACTGATAAATTGTAATAATTGAGCGTAAGATGTCAAGGGCGAGAAGATGTAAACCGTATCGAGTAGCGAGTAGCGCGAAAGGAAAGAACCGTAATCGCTTGTCCGCCTCAGGCGTGGGTAATCCGCAAAATATCACTGATCGCCATTCTCGGGCAAGTTCTTGATCATTTCTTCGATTTCTTCAACATATAACAGTATATTCATTTCTTTGTACAGATTCTTTGACTGATTCAAATATTTTGTAGCCGTTTTGTACTCTTGCTGGGCCACAAGGATATCGCCCAGGGCATAAATGCTGTGCGCGAGCTGTTCACGGGCGCCGAATTCCTCGGCGATGGCGATCGAGCGTTTAATATTGGTCATGCCTTCACTGAAATCACTCTCGAGCAATGCTTGAACACGACCCAATTGACGGTAAGCACGAATCTCCGAATTCTTTATGTTTGAATCGATCAGCATTTTGAATCCTCGATTTACGTAATCAAGAGCCTTTCTATTTTTCTTCAGCAGATATATTTCCGCCATGCTCAGGAGAATTTCACCGTGAATTTGTGTTTCGCTGGTTTCAATGCACAGGCGTTCAGCTTCATGGAACAGTTCGAGCGCCCTATCCAGATCCTTGATGTCAAAATAATAGTCCCCGTAGCGGTTCAGAGTTTCGGCGAGCAGGGTCTTATCCTCAACGTTCTTCGCCAGGTTCAACGCTTGTTCTAATTTCTCCCGGGCAGCAGCCCGTTCATTTACATTCGAGTGAATCGATGACTGCAGAATATACAGTCTTACAAGACCGCGAATATCATTGATCTCGGCAAAAATACTTTCCGCCTTTGCGTAATTCTCCTGGATTTTGTCAAATACCCCCTGATATCGATAGGTCAAGCCAATATTCATCAGTCCAATGGCTTCGCCTTTTTTGTCACCGATGCGCCTGCGGATTACCACATTCTTTTCGGTGTATTCAATCGAGGCGCGATAATCTCCGAGAAAGGCATAATAGGCGCCGATATTATTGTAACACATTGCCAGCACCCTTTGATTCCCGATCTTTGATGAACTGGCAATACCTTTCTTGACATATTCGATTGCCTCCTTGACCCTGCCTAATGAACGACAAATCGCGGCAAAAAGGAGATACACGAACGGCAAAACTCTCTTATTATCAAGGAGATGATAGATTTTTTCCGCCTGAACAAGCAATTGAAAGGCTTCTTCGAATTTGCCGATGCGCCAGCATATGTGTGCCTTGGCGCGATACCCCTCGGCTTCCAGTTCTTTTTCATCCAATTCCCGACTCAATCGGAGACCTTGATCAACCAATTCGTTCGCGCGTACGGTTTCTGCTTTGGACTCGACGAGAATATTTGAGAGATTGTATAGGATTCTTATTATGCCCGTGTTCGCTTCATCGCCGGCGTCATGGATCAATCGACCCATGATAGAAATGCTTTCATCAATCTTGCCGAGTTGCTCGAGCACGCGCGCATATCTTTCATAAAGCTGATAGTAGTCGGTTTTATTCGGGTTTGATCCGATCGCTTGTTCAAGATGTGCCAGGGCATCGTTCAAACGACCGATGGTAATTTCGATATCGGCGATCTTCTCCAAGATCATTATCTGGGACGCATTGTCCGGCGCGATGTTAAGCGCTTGATCGTAGAATTTGAGCGCTTCTTCATTGGCGAATATCCCGGCTGCTTCGTCGGCCGCTTTCAAGGAGTATTCAAAAGCTTTTTCATTGTTTTTGCACTGGGAATAATGATTGGCCAGGGTTTCGTTGTATCCTTCGATCTTGTCTTGAAAATGCTCCTCGATGATCTCGGCGATCACTTTGTGATAGATCACCCGTTCGCTTTTCAAGAGGCTGTTATAGGCAACCTCCTGGAACAGTGCATGACGAAAAGCGTAGTAAGGTTCGTTTTTATTATTTATACAGATCAAGAACTCGCTGCGTTCAAGATCATCAATATGATCGTATATTTCCTTGTCCTTGACTACAAGTTCAAGGAGTTTCTGGGGGAAAAAACGGCCAATTATTGAAGAGATCTTCACTAAGTATTTTGCTTCTTTCCCAAGGTTGTCGATCCGGGAAGTTACCGCCGCATCGATCGAGCCCGGGATCTGGATGTTAGCCTTACCGATATCCTCGGATTCATCCAGAACGCCGCTTTCCATGATCCGGCGCACGATTTCTTCGATAAAGAAGGGGTTGCCGCCACTTTTTTCGAATATGTACTTCTGAACATGGCCGGGAATTTCTCCAGTAAGATTGGTGATCAGTTTTGCGCTTGATTCGGCGTTGAGATTTTCCAATTCGATATCGGTCACGTAGTCATTATATTCATCGCGAATAATCCTCAGTAATTTCTCCACTGGGGTGAGATAACCGGCACGATAGCTCAGGTAAAAGGCGATGCGGTTGGTCTTGACCAGCGGTATCAAAAAATTCAATAGTTCGATCGTGACCGAATCGAGCCATTGTATGTCGTCAACAATGTACACCAATGGTTGACCGAGCGATAATTTTTCGAAGAGGGTTGCGATCGCTAAAAATATTTGTAGCTGTAATGAATGGCTATCGAGATATTTGGTCATTTCCTGCTGGTTTTCGGTCAGTGGGATCTGCAATACTTTTAGTAAGTACGGTATTATCTCCTTGTCGTCGGCTATTAATTGCTGAAGTCGGTGTTTGATTACCGAATCGTTCATATCGGCCGGTCTATTGTCACCGGATAAAAGAAAACTGCGAATAGTGTCAGAAAAGGATTTTAACGGTATCGAGCTTTCATAAGATATGCCTCGACTGTCAAGCAGAGTGACATTTCTCGCGGTAATGGTCAAATATTTCTTAAATTCATAAAGCAGGCGTGATTTACCGACCCCGATCTCACCTTTGATTATATGTATTGCAGATTTCTTTTCGGTCAGGGCATCCACGCCTTTTTTAAGCTGTTCCATTTCCTGATCACGGCCAATAAGATCAGAATGGATAGCACCTGACCCGTATTCTGATCCCAGTTTGCGACCGAGGGTCTCATAAGGCCTTATCGTTTCGATCTTGCCTTTGAGCCGGGTCGGTTCCAGGGGCATAAAGTCAAAAGCATGCCGGGCACGATTATAGGTCTCCGGGCCGACATAAATCGTCGATGGCGGGGAAAGATCCTTGAGACGCTGGGCAACATTCACGGTATCACCCATGACCGTATAATCCATTTGAAGATCAGAGCCGACCTTGCCGGCAATGACCTCGCCGGTATTTATTCCGGAGTGAATGGTAAGCATTTTAAGACCATGTTTAAGGTTTTTGTTGATATCATTCAAAGCATTTTGCATATCAAGACCGGCAAGAATGGCGCGTTCCGGGTCATCCTCGTGCGTTACCGGTGCGCCGAATATGGCCATGATGCAGTCACCGATGAATTTATCGATAATTCCTTCATAGCGATAGACCATCGCACTCAATTTCCTGAAGCATTCGTTCATGATATTGGTCAACTCTTCCGGATCGAGCTTTTCCGACATGCTGGTAAAACCCGATATGTCGGCGAAAATTACGGTCACATCCTTGCGTTCTTTTTCGATATTGTCTTTGGTAAGCAGTATTTTTTTCACCAAAGATTCGGGAATGTCCTTGCGGACAAGATCGATGCGGTCCTGGGAGGCGGCGATGAGCTTAGCGCCGCATTCGCCGCAAAATTTGTTTTTTGGGGGATTTTCAGCGCCACAGCCCGGGCATTTCATCGGGTATGATAATAGAAAACTGTGTAGAAATCAAGGTCTGATCGCGGCTGGAAAGCCGCTCCCACAGATTTTTATGAGCCGCTCCCACAGGTTTTTTGTGAGCTGTTTGCACATATTATTATTTTGTGGGAGAGCCCTCCAGGGCTC
>MEUM01000113.1 GCA_001771735.1 Caldifarciminota bacterium RBG_13_43_14
CCAGCCGGTCGAGAATTTCCATGATCTCCGATCCGGTACGGGAATCAAGATTGCCAGTGGGTTCATCGGCAAATATCACCTGGGGTTGATTGACCAGAGCCCGTGCAATTGCCACCCGTTGACATTCACCGCCGGACATTTCATTGGGGCGATGCAGCATCCGTTCAGCCAATCCTATTTTCGCAAGTATTTCCTTGGCCCGGGTCTGTTGTTCCGACGTGCTGACATTGGCGTAATTCAAAGGCAAAGCGACATTTTCCAATGCGGTAAGCCTGGGCAGCAAACTAAAATTCTGAAATATGAACCCGAAATACTTGTTCCTGATCCGGGCGAGTTCTTCGTCCGTGTACTTGGAGATGATTGTGTTATCGAGATAATAATCACCGGTAGTTGGCGTATCCAGGCAGCTTAAAATATGTATCAAAGTCGATTTTCCCGAGCCGGACATTCCCATGATCGAGATGTAATCGTTCCGGCAAATATCAATATTGACCCCGCGCAAGGCCTCGACCGCAACTTTGCCACGCCAGTAGGTTTTGATGATGTCCAACGCGCGGCAGATTACTTTGCTATTTTTCATTATCCGCGGCGCCGGCCAAAGCGCAATATTCGGCGCGGCTTAATCTTCAGGGATGAGGTGGAGATGCTGTCCTCTTCGATCTTGAAGTTAACGGCCTGTCCGTCCTTTAATTTAGAGAGTACACGATACGGACCGGTAATAACTGTATCCCCGATCTCGATGCCGCTTAGAATTTCAATCTCGGTATCGCTGCTCAGACCGGTCGTGACTTCCTTGAGCACTGCTTTACTTTTTTCAGCAATAAATACCGATTCAACATTCTTATCTTTGATCTTTCTCTTGCCCGATGCCTGTATCGGCACAACCAAAATACTGTCCTTTTCATCGGTTATGATATCGGCCTTGACGTTCATGCCCGGTCTGAGCATTGTGGAAAATTCATGCATTTCAATCTCAACTTCAAAATCCGTTACCTGTTCGGTCGAAAGCTGGCTCGTTATCGGCATTAATCCCACCTTATTAACCATCGCTTTGAAAATTGAATCGGGCATAGCGTCGGCGATCACCTCGGCTGACTGACCGGCAAAAACGTCCGGTACATCGGTCTCGTCAATACGCACTACCGCGATCATGCTTGAAAGATCGGCAATCGTCATCATAACCGTGCCCTGATAATTCATTGTTCCCATTACCGCGGTCTCGCCTTCCTCGACATTTATTTTCATGACCTTGCCTGAAATCGGCGCATAGATCTTGGTCTTAGCATATGAATCCTGAGCTTGTTGATAGGTTACCTTTGCCGCCTGATAGGTCAATGCTATTTTTTCAAAGCTCTCCTGCGAAATTAATTTCTTTTCAAACAACTGGCGGCCGCGTTCCATTTCTTGTTCAGCTTGTTTCATCTGTAAACCGGCAAGCCGCTGATTGGCTTCGGCTTTGACATCATCGAGTTCGATCAATAATGCGCCTTTCTTGACAAAATCACCTTCCTGATAACGTATCTTTTTAATTCGACCGATCATTTCTGACGATATATCAACCTGTGATTTCGCCCGCAGGGTTCCTGAAGCGGTCACCCGCGATACAATATTGCCTTTTTCCGCGATCTTTATCGTAACCTCTTTGCCTTTGTCTTTCTGCAATACGCTCACGATTACAAATATCAGAACTATCACCACAATGATCCCGCCGATTATCAATTTTTTCTTCATCTTTACTCCTTATTAAACACCAACTCACCCAGCAAATACGATAAATTCGCTTTTTGCACATAAAAATTGCTTAAGGTTGAGGAATAGCTGACCTTAGCTTCGTAATAATCTTTCTCTGCACTCAATAATTCAAGCAATGATATAATTCCCAATGCGTACTGCTCCCGGGCTATATATATCGCCTCAGAAGCAGCGTCAAGGCTTTTCCGGCTGAAACGTACACTGGCATAAACTTCCTGCAATGAAGAATAAGTTGCATGAAGGGATTTTTGTGTTTCCAGCTGAGTGCGCTGATAAGCATAAGCCTGTGCCTGATAATCCTTGCGAGCTCTCAGCATATTGAATATCAATCCCTTTATCTCAAATATCGGCAGAGATACGCTAATCCCGTAATTTCGGCTCGAATTATCCTGCCAGTGCTGAAAATCGAATATTAATGAATCTTCACTGTAATTATAACCATAGAAGAGTGAAACGTTCGGCAAAAAACCAAGATAGGCTGAGGTTACATTTAATTTTGCCAGACTCTTAGTATTTTTTGCGATGATCAAAGCATAATTAACCTTTATCAGCTTTTCGATCAAAGAATCAATTTCTGCGAACTCAATGCTATCCGGTTCAACCAAGGAATCGAAAGGATAAATATCGGTATTTATGCCGCACAAAGCTTTAAGTTCTTCTCGGGTAATGACTTGAATTGTCTGGGCTTTAGCCTGGTCCTGAAGCGCCCGCAGATAAAAAACCTCGCTCTGCAGCTGTTCAAGACGCGAGGCTGACCCAAGCTCGTACTTCATATCGATAAGTTTTTGGTTCTCCTCCGCCCTTTTAATCGCGATATCAGAAGACTCAAGCAGCTCATAGGCGTTGATCAGATTATAATATGCAGTTTTTACCTTGAGTATCAACCCGGCAACGTTCGCATCTTTTTGCACTTTGCTCAACCGAAGTTGGCGCCGGGCGGCGATTATCGAACTGAATACATCAAAATCGAGCAAAGGCATTGTAAACGTCAAACTACCTGAATATGTATCCGTATCCGGGCCTGACGCCGGTTCGGTTCTGGTGTATCTAACTAAGGCACCGGTAGTAGGCAATACCGAAGTTAATGCTTGATAAAATATAATACGGTTCTTTTCTAGATCGACGCGTGCTTCATTATACACCGGACCAGACATTGCCTTATCGATCGCTTCATTTAACGACACAGTGTCGACTTGGGTAAATAAAAGAAAAATTAGCATTATCGGTTAGCTATTGAATGTTTCGCTGATCAAGCACCGCGAAGCCCGCCCAGCAATGCGCCGACCACCAGAGAAACCGCCCAGATGATGAAAACCAGTATATAGGTGTTTTCTTTCTTAATCTCGCTGGTAATATGAATGCCCATGCTCACTAGTATCATTTCCCAGATAATAAAAAGATCGACACCCATAAGCAGCCTGAATGGAAATGAGGTTCTGGGCATACTGCTGGCAAATGCAGCTAACGAAAAATTGGCGAAAGGGCTTTTAGTGATTCCGACCAGTATCAGACGCAGTATCGCTCCCAGAGCGGTGATCAATCCAGCATAGCAGACCACGGACAATATGACCGGAAATTGCGCTTTACCTCCGAAAAGCGGCACCAGCAGAAATAAAATCAGGGTAAATAAAACAAGAACAATAGCGGTAAAGAAAGCACCACTGATCCCGGACACCACCATAATGACCGGCGAACCGGTGATGCTCTGCGCCTGTTCGATCTGCTCATCGGTAAGCCCTCTTTCTCTCATCATTTCTTCCTGCTGCGCGATTATCGTATCCCGGGACAGCACGAAACTCAAGACGCTCACGATTGCAATGACCAATAAAATAACAACAAATGGTTTCAGCCAATCTGGTTTTTCCCTTAGGCTTGTAAAAACCCTGCCTGGTGAAAAGAAAATATCCATCATCTTATTCATTTTACCTCACTATTATTAAATCATTGATAAAATTTGAAGAAAAAGGCCGTTCGGCAGCATTAATCGGCTCTTTATTATTAATACGCATAGAGTCATTGAAAGTTTCGTCGCATATATTATATATATAAAATAGATTTAGTCAATTATATACTTATTAAGTGATGCTCGATGCTGGATTTTCGTAATTGGTAATTGGCTAACTAAAAGACTGAGTGTATCAGAATACTAGAAGATCAGTAGGCAGGATATCAGGTTAAATTGTTATAAGTTATACGGCATAGCTGCTCGTATGGTCATTGGTTGATGGTTGTGGTTATAAAAACCTATTACGATGCCATATGACAATACCGGCCGCGATGCCCAACCGCGTTTAACTTCTTATTCCTGATACTCTGATCTACTTCTTTTCAGTTCTTTCGCGTTACGCGATACGCACCACGATTTTTCTCAGTTCTTACTTCTTAGTTCCTGGTTCTTGCTGTCAAGTAGCCCCTTGACATTTTATTTTTTTTTATTATAATAGTGTGTTTAATACTCAAAAAGCACTATACAAAACGTGCTGAAAAAATGGGGTTTTGTTTTTTTAATGAGGTTATGCTACGATGCTGGGAGGTATGATGACAAAAATATATGTCTTCGGCAAACCGTCGTGCCCGGTATGCAAAGACATGCACAACAAAATGCAATATTTCAAAGAGAAGAGAAAATTCAGCGCTGAGATCTTTTATTATGATATAGAAACGCTCGACGGTCTGGTCGAAGGTGCGTACAATGAAGTAAGCGATATACCCACCGTGATCATTTTCAACGATGATCATGAACTCGTGAGGTGGGTCAAAAAACCGCCGGTCAGTCAGGAATTCATGCCGTACGTATTAAGCGAGAAAACGCTCGCATCACAAAAAAATCTATAAACTGCTCGGTCTTAACAAAAACCCAATGATGGGTGCATATCCATGTTAAGAAAAAAACCAAGCCTCAAAAAATCCAAGACAAAATTAAATCACCTGAGAAAAATTCTTCGCCGTTATAAAGGCGTAATAGTCGCGCTTTCCGGCGGCGTTGACTCGTCACTTCTGACCTTGATCAGTCATGAAGTGTTTGGCGACCGGGCGATCGCGGTCACCGCCCATTCACCGATACACCCCCGAGAAGATTTAAAGCGGAGCCAGGCGATCGCATCACAAATAAAGATCAAGCATTTAATCATTAAGAGCCGTGAATTATCAAACACATCTTTTGTATCTAATCCCGTGAATCGTTGTTATATATGCAAAAAAATGATATTACGGCCGATATTGATGATTGCTCGTCAGTACGGTTATCAGGTCATTGAAGCCAGCAATCTTGATGATCTAAAAGATTATCGTCCGGGCCGCAAGGCCTTGAAAGAATTGAGTATTGTATCGCCGTTCATAGCGGCGGGCATGAGCAAAAAAGATATACGATCTCTGGCCAGATCCTATGGTTTGTCCAACTGGAATCAGCCATCCAACGCCTGTTATGCCACCCGAATACCCTATTATCAGAAGATTGAGTTAAAAAAAATACAGCGTATCGCCGCCGCCGAAAAATTCCTAAGAAAATTCAGGATCGGTCAGGTCCGGGTTAGGGATCATGAATCGATTGCCCGTATTGAATTATGTGAAAAATTCATGCCGGTCGTTATAAAAAAACGCCGGCCAATTATAAATATGCTTAAAAAACTGGGTTATAAATACATCACCCTGGATCTTGAAGGGTATAGAACCGGCAGCCTGAACCCGGAAAAGAACCGTACTCGGTACTCGGTAATCGCTAAACGCTGAAAAACTAAATTACTTAATTATTTAATGTTTGGAATTTGAATAATGAGTTATTGAAAATTGTTTGGTATTTGCATTTTTTCTTTCGCGTTACGCTTTCTTGCTCCTTTTTACCTTTTTATCTCTTCAATTTTGTTGCCGATTACCGATTAGCGCTTAGCGAGTAGCGGTCAGTAAATCACCCGGTACACCTTCACCGGTTCTTCTTTACCCTTGACCTTGATCAGCATTGATTCTGAGAATTTATAGTCAATCTCCGCACCGGTAAAAACACGGTCAGAAATAATAATCTCGCCGCCTGAGGCAATTTCCTGCAGCCGCGATGCAAGATTTACTGAATGGCCGATCACCGTATAATTCAAACGCACTTTGTTTCCGATATTACCGACCACGACATCGCCCGTATGTATGCCAATACCGACCTGTATCGCCTCTTTGTTCATTTGCTTTCTGCTTGCGTTCATCTCAATGATCGAACGCTGAATATCCACCGCGGCGTTTATTGCCCGGTTGATATCATCCGTATGCGCGATCGGCGCGCCAAATATCGCCATCAGTCCGTCGCCAAGGAACTTATCGATCGTGCCCTCATAACGGAAAATAAAATTGGTCATATTGGTCAGAACTTCATTCAAGAGCGATACCACCTCTTCGGCACCCAGGCGCTCGCTGAGCGGCGTGAATCCCCGTATGTCGGCAAAAAATATCGTCACCGTGCGCCTTACGCCTTTCAAGGTCTCGATATACTTGGCCGGATCTTTGAATATCTCTTCGGCGACCTGATGTGATACATATCTTCTGAACGCGTCTTTGATTTGTTCCTTTTCTTTAAGACTCTCGGCCATTTGATTAAAAGCGTCGGTCAGATCGCCGAGCTCATCATTAGTGCGGCTCTTTATGACCTGACCATATTCGCCCCGGCTGATCGCCTGAACACCATCAACCAGTTCATGTATCGGTCGGGTCAGATAATTGGACAGTGCGAGTGCGCCAATGATCCCGAAGAGCAAACCGACGATCGATATCAATATCAATATCAATTGCATTGTCTGGGTCGTTTTGGTGATGCGGTACAGGCTCAAACCGATGCTGATTTTACCGATCTCTTTCTGACCGGCAAGCAGTATTGGACGGGTAACATTGTAATAATTTTTCGGCGGCTCGAATTGTTCGCCTGGTTTGCCCAGCATCTCGATACGATTATGAGCGCGTATCCGGTTTTCATTATCAATAATATAGGTATAGCCGACGCCTTCATTTTTTACGGCATCGGAAACCAGGCGCGCCAGATACAGATCATCACTCGTGATCAATGGATCTTCAGCATTAAGCGCGATCATGGTCGCCAGAAGCTCGCCTTGCAGTTCGATTTCTTTGGTCAGGACTTTTCTTACCCTGGCCAGAGTAAACCAAAATATAATGCCGGTCACGATCAGCATTAACATGCAAATTAAAATACTGAATTTGAGCCGAATCGATATTCGCATTTCATTTTAGTATAATATGTTTCTGGAGAGTGTCAAGAAAGAACAGTACTCCCTCCACCTCCACCTCCAAAGGCGGTCACGAAAGGCGGACAAGTAAGGCGGGCAGGCACTACTCGGTAATCACTAAACCGAGAAAGACCGTAACGCGAAAAGGACGCTAATCGGCAAAGAATTAAAGAAGGGTACCAGATAATCAGCCTATCAGCATGAAGGTTATCAGAACATCGGCGGATCAGGAATAAAATCCTGATATTCTGGTTTGCTGGTATCCTGACATGCTTAATTTGTCAATTATCAAATTACCAATTACTGTTTACTAATTACCAAATACATCCAGGATCCTGTATCATGAATCAGGTTTTGAGATTTTCGCAATCCGCAATTCGAAATCCGAAATTGTGTGAAATTACATAATTACTAATATCATGGATCAAGAATCAGTCTTTTACTGCTTACTGCCCAGTGGTTACTCTTTACTGTCTTTTCACCACTTCTCCTTTTCACCCATGCACCTTTTCATAGAATCCTATTTCCCACTTCCAACTTACTAAGTTTTATAATGTTGACACAATATATTTTTTTTACTATAATTCTTTTCAGGGCGGCGTAGCTCAGTCTGGCAGAGCAGGAGAATCATAATCTCTGTGTCAGGGGTTCGAATCCCTTCGCCGCTATATACTTAAATGGATCAAATAACAGCATATCGCCAAAAAACCACCGAGCTCATAGCCGAAGTAAATGATATATCCAGGGAACTCACTGAAAATATAAATAAGATCCATAATCTAAACGACAATTTCAGCAAGCTTTTTGAATTGTTCAAGCGCGGTAGTGAGTTAAGCCGTATATTACAGGATTATTTTTTATCACTTGACCGGGACATAAAGAGACTAAAAGAAACCTACGGTCAATATGAGGGATCGCTGACCCAGATCAGCCTTTTTGTTGATCATACGAACACCATGCTGAAAGCACTGCGCGATTCCATCGATCAGATCAAGGCCATGTCCGGACTTTTCATCAAATCGGCCCGTTTATTGGGCAATCTGGCTAAAAACACCGAAATAAAAGCCCATGAGGCGCAGGATGAAGGTAAAGGGCTGGCGGTCATCGCCCAGGAAGCGCTCAAACTTGCCCGGCTTGCCCAGGATCCTTTGCAGGACCTCAGTAAACGGCTTGGCAATCTCCAGAATATCGCGCAACCAGCGGTTGAAGAGCTTGATCCAATGATCGAGCTGGCACGGTCCTCGCCCGAATTGATCAGCAACTGTATATCGATACTGACTACGATCGATAGTTCCGCAACCACAATTCAGGAAATGATCCGCCGGATCGACCGAACGAGTTC
>MEUM01000114.1:0-728 GCA_001771735.1 Caldifarciminota bacterium RBG_13_43_14
GGCGCCAGTTGAACAGGAAAGTTATACGACCAAGCGCTAGGGAAATCATCGATAACCCTCGTAGTCGGAGCGCCCGCTTAAGGGCAATCGAAAAATGCGCCTAATATTGATCATCTTTTTAGTTGTTTTTTACCTTTTCACGTTGGTGTATGTCGAGAGCGAATTGCTCAAACTGGAGGTTAGAAAAGAAGACCTCAAAGAGCAATCGATCGAATTACAAAATCAGGAAAAGAGCCTTGAATTCCAGGTGGCTGAGCTTTCGAATCTTGCATATATTGAAGCCGCGGCTAAAGAACGTGGCTTCACTTTTCCTGAGAAAGACGAGATCCTGGGTATAATCAGATGAAAACTGCGAAGCTACTGAATTTTATTCTTTTTTCTGTCAGTATTATTTTTTATATATATATATTTTATATACAATGTATAAAATACAGTTATTATGTAAATAGAGCGCGGAACCAGCATGAAAAAAAGATGGTGCTGGTCGGTGCCCGAGGAAATATATACGACCGGAACGGCGTACCCCTTGCCACTTCTCATCCTTGTTTCTCGATTTTTTGTACGCCCCGTTATTCAGATTCACCGCAGAAATTGGCGAGCAAATTATCCTTGATCTCGGGTCGGTCAGAGAGAGAGTTTCGAAAACTCATCGAGCAAAATAGGTTTTTCTGGATCGATAAAAAGGTTTCGACCAGTAAAAGAGATGAATATTTAGCGGTCAATGATCC
>MEUM01000114.1:788-9620 GCA_001771735.1 Caldifarciminota bacterium RBG_13_43_14
CGATGAATTTGAGCCCGGATCGTCCTTCAAGATCGTACCGTTAACGTTTGCTTTGCTGAACGGTCATCGGGAGAATGAATTGATCGATACCGAGGGCGGTAAGTTAAAGGTCCGCGGACACACTATCAATGATTTTCGTGATTACGGGGTTGTGACCTTTAAAAAAGCGATCGTCCACTCTAGCAATGTTGCGATGGTAAAGATCTCAAGTAGCTTTGACCGTGATGATTTCTTTGTAATGGCCCGCGATTTTGGTTTCGGACAATTGACCGGTATTGAATTACCCGGAGAAACTAAAGGACGATTGCCGCCGCCGGCAAAGATGAATGATATCGATTTTGCTACTATTGTTTTTGGTCAGGGGTTGACCGTGAATATGATGCAACTTGCCTTCGCCTACCAGGCAATAGCGAACAATGGAGTTCTCGATAAGCCGATCATTGTGAAAGAGATACACGATAAGGGTAAAATAGTGTATCGAAGCCAAATACTGCGCATCCGCAGAGTTATTAATGCAGATATGGCTCAGCGAGTAACCGATCTATTGTGCGCGGTCGTTGAAGAAGGAAGCGGTAGTGAAGCAGCAATACAGGGAGTTAAAGTTGCCGGTAAGACTGGAACGGCTCAGAAGGTAGTCAATGGTTCCTATTCAAGTCAGGCAATAATCACGACCTTCATTGGTTTCTTCCCGGCTGAAGAGCCGGAGTTTTTGATCGCAGTATTGCTTGATGAACCAAAGAAAGGTAACTGGGCAAGCGCGATTGCAGCTCCGATTTTCCGGCGCGTGGGGCAGTGTATTTTTCAAATCAATGGACATCAATATGCAATTAAGTGATCTGGTGAACGCGGTTAAAGCACAACCGATCAACCTTAAAGATATAAATATTTCTTCGATCGAGTTCGATTCACGCAAAATAACCGATGGTGCGTTATTTGTAGCATTGCCTGGCGAAAAGCATGACGGACACGATTTTATCAGCAAAGCAATAGAAAATGGGGCACGGGCAGTAGTCGTGCAGCGAAAGGTCGATACCAGCGTACCTCAGATAATAGTTACGGATAGTCGTATGGCTATGGCAAAACTGGCAAAAAAGTTCTATGGTGATTTCAAGGATATGATCAAGATCGGCATCACCGGGACCAACGGTAAGACCACAACCGCATTTCTGATGTATTCGATACTAAGCAGAGCTGGCTATAATCCCGCTCTGATTGGTACCATATACTATATCGGTCGTGAAAAGCTAAAGGCCGAACGTACCACTCCGGAAAGTCTTCATATCTTCAGGCTCTTGAGAAGATTTTACGATGAAGGATGCCGTTCTCTGGTGATGGAGGTATCGTCGCATGCTTTAAGCTTGAAACGGGTCGATGAGCTTGAATTTAATATTGCCAGTTTTACGAATCTTAGCCAGGATCATCTTGATTTTCATAAAAGCCTTGACGAATATAAGCAGGCAAAATTGAGGATTTTTTCGCTATTACAGCCTGAAGGTTTTGCAGTCTATAACTTTGATGATCCGGTTGCCGTTGATATCCAAAACTTGAGCATCGCTAATAGCATTAGCTATGGGTTCAGCCGGAGATGTGATATCCAGTTGGAGATAGAACATGATGATCTTAACGGACTTGATCTGCGGATAAAGCATCAGAAAACGAATTACCGGGTGCATTCGGATCTGATCGGTAATTATAATGCATATAACATCGGCGCGGCCTACGCCAGTTCCATTGCATTTGGAATTGAGCCCCTGGTGATAATAACCGGCATTGAATCAATGAAGTCAGTGCGTGGACGAATGGAACGTGTCATTAGGAATGTTTTTGTTGACTATGCCCATACACCTGACGCATTAGAAAAAGCACTGATGACCCTTAATCGATACAAAACGAGCCGGGTTATTTTGGTATTTGGCTGTGGTGGCGATCGGGACCGGAGTAAACGTCCCTTGATGGGTGCAGTTGCCGGCCGTTATGCTGATAAAGTATTCATCACATCGGATAATCCGAGAAGGGAACCTCCCGAGACGATCATCGAGGAAATTGTACGGGGAGTTGGACGGAATGATTTCACGGTTATAGTAAACCGCGAGCGGGCTATACATCAAGCATTAAAGGAAATGGATACCGATGATATACTGCTGGTCGCCGGCAAAGGTCATGAAGAGTATCAGATCATCGGAGACCAGATAATCAATTTTGATGACGCTGAGGTGATAAGACAATGCTCCAGGAAATCATGATCAAAGAGATCGCGCGCGCAATGAACGGCCGGGTCAAAGGGAATAATCAAGAACTGGCACGAGGAGTTTCATTTAATTCATTGAATACAAAACCAGGTGATGTCTTTTTTGCATTACCGGGAACTCGAACTGACGGTCATAAATATGTAGAAGCGGCCGGTCGTATGGGTGCGATCGCGAGCGTGGTCTCACAGGCCTCCGGTACCAGCACCGAGATAATGGTTAATGATACACTGTATGCGCTTGGTGAGTTCGCTAAGTTCTATCGCCGATTGTTTGATCCTAAGACAATTGCGATAACCGGTACCAATGGTAAGACCACCGTAAAGAACCTGATTAGTAAAATGCTGCAGCGGAAATACCGGGTTTGTTATACAAAAAAGAATTTGAATTCATTGATCGGGTTACCGCTGACAATATTTAACCTGGGACCGGATCATGAAATTCTCGTGGTTGAGATCGGGACAAATCATCCTGGTGAGATACGACGTTTGTGCGATATCTGTCAGCCTCACTTTGGAGTTATTACCAATATTGGTTGCGGGCATCTTGATGGATTTGGTTCGATCGAAGGGGTGCGCGAAGAAAAGATTTCGTTAATAGATTCGTTATCTAGGAACGGGTGGGCGTTCCTTGGCGAGGGGGTTGGTGAAGTGACCTTTCCAAATGCAATCCGTATTTCCTTGCATGATATTAAGGATTTGCAGGTCAAAGAAACTGGGACATATTTTAGCCATGCAGGGGAGAATTATTCAACGCGTTTGCTTGGATACAGTAATGCCTATAACTGTCTGATCGCGCTGCAGGTCGCCCGACATCTCGCCATCGATTATTACAATCGGCAAGCCGCCCTGGACGATATCCAACCCGAGCCAGGGCGGCTTGAACCGCTTTATCATAGAGAGTTTTTGATAATTAATGATTGTTATAATGCCAATCCTACCTCGATGCGTACTGCAATCGATCTGATATCACATTTCGACCGACGCCGTGTCTGCGTGATCGGCGATATGCGCGAACTAGGTAAAACCGAGACCGATATTCATCGTGAGATCGGCGAATACGCTCGTACGCATTGTGATATACTTCTGACCTGCGGTCATCTGGCCGTTCACTACGGAGGCAGGCATTTTAAAGATCATCACTCCCTGATTAATTATCTCATTAAAAATCTGCAGGGGGAGGAAGTGATTTTGGTCAAGGCATCGCGCGTGCTCGAGTTTGAAAAAATAGTTAGTGAATTATTAAGGAGAATCTAATGCTATATCTGCTGTTGTATCCGCTCCGGGACTACTTTGGTCCTTTCCGGCTTTTCGGTTACATAACATTCCGAAGTGCCTACGCGGTTGTCGCAGCGATCCTGGTCGTAATGATATTCGGCCGCCGGTTCATACGCTTCATGCAGGAGCGTTCGATCGGACAGCGGATACGCGATGAAGTACCGGAAAGCCATCGTAAGAAGGCAGGTACACCTTCGATGGGTGGGCTTATGATCCTGGCGGCAATATTGATCGCAGCTTTACTTTTTTGTGATCTGACCAATCCGAATATCCTAATTCTCCTTAGCGCGACATTATGGTTCGGCGTACTTGGTGCTTATGATGATTATGTCAAGATCTACAAAGGCAAACCCCGTGGTTTGTCGATACGGACTAAGTTGATCTGGCAATTACTTTACGGTATTAGTTTAGGGTTATTCCTTTATTTTTTGGGACCTCAGGATTATATCACCAGGACAAATTTAATATTTATCAAAAATTACATAATAAATCTTGGTGTGCTGTATCCACTTTTTGTAACGCTGGTCGTGGTTGGTTCCTCCAATGGCGTTAATTTAACCGACGGTCTTGATGGTCTTGCGATCGGTTTGATCGCGATCGCCGCCCTTGCGTACAGCGGTCTTGCATATGCTGCCGGCCATATCGTAATAAGCAATTATCTGGATGTTATTTTTATCAAAAACGGCGGTGAAGTTACCGTTTTTTGCGCCTCGATCCTGGGAGCCAGCCTTGGTTTTCTATGGTACAATACATATCCTGCACAGGTTTTCATGGGGGATACTGGTGCCCTTAGCCTTGGTGCGATCATTGGTACCGCCGCGATATTGATAAAACAAGAAATTTTATTGATCATTGTTGGGGGCGTTTTTGTTGTCGAGGTACTGTCGGTGATACTACAGGTCGTATACTTTCGCAAAACAGGTGGTCGCAGGTTGTTCCGCATGGCGCCGATCCATCATCATTTCGAGTTGAAAGGTTTGATGGAACCGAAAGTCGTTGTACGATTCTGGATCATCGGCATCATATTGCTAATGATTGCGCTTTCAACTCTGAAAATAAGGTGATATAGAGAATTATGAAATTTGATAAGATCTTATTATTGGGACTGGGACGGGCGAATCTACCGGTCGCAAAATATCTGATTGAAAAAAACACTGAGCTTTATCTGTTCGAAGAGAATATCGATAAGCTCTCCCCAGCCGCCGCCCAGCTAATCCATAGCGCCGGGATCAAAGCCTATGAAGCTCGCAAGTACGATCTGGTTATTACTTCACCGGGATTTCCAGTTGATAAACCGATAATGAACGAGGTCCTGGCCCACAAGAATACTGTAGTGGACGAGATCGAATTCACCTTTGATCAGTTGAAACGACCATCAGTGATCGCGGTAACCGGAACAAATGGTAAATCAACAACGGTCGCGCTTATTAACGATATTCTAACCGCGAACAATATTGACCATTTTATTGGTGGTAATATCGCACCGGGAAGACCATTTTCCGAGGCGTTGTTCTTACCGCACTGTGATCATTATGTTCTGGAAGTATCATCATTTCAATTGATGCGTATCATCAATTTCAAGCCCTATATTGGATTGATAACCAATATCACAATCGATCATCTTAACTGGCATCATGATTTTACGGAATATCGTCAGGCCAAATTGCGTATTTTCAAAAATCAGGATCAAAATGATTACGCAGTATTGAACAAAGCTGACCCGGAATTAAAAAAATTGAGCGGGAACCTGCCAGCCAAGACTATACTTTTCGGTTATGATGCCTCTGATGGGTCCTGGCTCAACGGTGATTTTCATTATGGTAATCAAAAATTATTTTCAAAGGAGCGGGTAAAGATTGCTGGCCAGCATAATCATCTAAATATAATGGCTGCAATCGCAGTCGCAAAAATATTGAAGCTTGAGGATAGGAAGATCGAAAATGCGGTTACCAATTTTACAACTCTGCCGCACCGCCTTGAAGAAGTAGCGATAAAAAAAGGCGTTCGTTTTATTAATAATTCGATGTGCACAAATGAAGCAGCCGCGATCGAATCTTTCAAAACGTTTGTCAGTCCAAAGATCGTTATCGTTGGCGGCAAAGAAAAAGGTAACGCGGGTGTTAATTACCTTGAATTACTTGTTCATGAAGCAAAGAGCTGTGTGATTCTGGGTGATAATGCAGGGTTCATCGAAGGGGTTTTCAAAAAATATAATTATACAAAATATCAGACCGCAAATAATATGAGGGAGGCAGTCAGGATCGCACAAGAAGCCGCCCAGCCGGGGGATATTGTTATTCTTAACCCAGGTTATGCATCTTTTGACTATTTCACTAATTTTGAGGATCGGGGCGAAGCGTTCAGGAGGGCGGTGAATGAAACCTGATCGTGTGCTTGGTATTTGTCTGCTGGTTTTAATAATCCTTGGTTTAGTATTTGTTTATTCGTCATCTTATTACCGAGCAATGAAGCGCGGCGAAACTTCGACCTTCTATCTGTTCGCTCATGCAAAGCGTTTGGGTATTGCTCTGATATTTTTCATAATTGGTTATATGCTGCCTTATGATCGCATTCGTAAATTGATACTGCCGGTATTTTTATTGCTGGTGATTGCACTGTTTGCCACCCTGATTGCCGGCCGAATGCAGTTCGGGGCACGCCGTTCAGTAACGATCATTTCAACTTTCGGGCTTCAGGTTTCCGAATTCATTCGGATCTGGATCATTTTTTTTCTAGCAAACTTCTTTGACGCCCACCCGCAAACCGCGAATTCAGCGAAAGGTACTTTGACCACGATCGCAATATGTCTTTTCTTGATCGCATTAGTCGCAGTGCAGCCATCGATTTCTATGGCTGTGATTTCACTCGCGGTTCTTATATCAATGTTGATTCTGGGCAGCACGAAAATGAAAGTACTTTTCCCTACGGTTATTGTAAGTGTCGCGATTATTGTGCTCTTGATTGTATTGTTCCCTCATGCGCGGCACCGGATTACAAGTTTTATATCAAACCCAACCTATCAGGTAAAACAATCGCTGATCGCGATCGGTTCGGGAGGGTTGTTTGGCAAGGGACCTGGAGCAGGTTTGCAGAAGTTTATGTTTCTGCCTCGTATTCATAATGATTTTATCTTTGCGCATATCGCCGAGGAGTTCGGATTTATTGGTACGCTTGTTCTTTTTGTCCTGTATGGTGCGATATTTTTGCGGAGCCTTTCGATCGCCGCAGCGGTAAATGATGATTATTCAAAGCTTATCGTCATGGGCCTTAATGCATCTATTTTTATTATTTTCTTGATCCACGTTGGAGTTAGCATAGGACTGCTTCCGCCGACTGGTGTGCCATTACCCTTTATTTCATTTGGTGGTTGGTCTATGGCGGCAAACCTTTTTGCGATTGGAATCATATTACAGATATCAAGAAAGCGGGAATATGCATAAAGCGATCATCTCGGGTATTGGGACCGGTGGCCATTACTTTCCTGCGCTGGTCGTCGCCCTTGAATTCATAAAACAGCGGGTGCAGGTTATTTTTTTGGTGAGAAAGGGATCACCGGAACAGGAAATCGCGGCTAAATATGGTATTACGACCATGGCGATCAATCCGCACGGTTTTTTTGGTAAATCATTGCACGCTAAGATCGAATCGCTGATCTCAATGTTAATTTCAATTGTGATCCTGGGTAGCGTAACCAAGAGATCCGTGGGCATGGCTTTCGGTGGCTATGGCGCTATTCCACTGGTTATTTCTTGTATAATCAATCGTTGTCCATTCTTTCTATTTGAACCGAATCGCGTTCCCGGTCGGGCGACCCGTTTGTTCTCAAGCCGGGCACGGGCAATTTTCCTTGGGCTCGGTAGTAATAGAAAAATAAATGGGAAAGCATTCATCACCGGCATCCCGGTACGCCGGGAATTCAGGCAAGGTGCACCGGTGAACAAACAGGCTGACTGCAAAACAGTTCTGATCTATGGAGGTAGTCAAGGATCGCGATTTTTGAATCAAATTGCCATTGATATTCAGAAAGTGCTTCCCGGTAATTTCCAATTACGTATTGTAAGTGGTAAGCGTGATTATGAGCGGATTAGAGCAAATGTAATTGGACCAACAAGTGTTATTCCATTCACATTAAACCCATGGGATGAGATTAACACCTCAGATATCATTGTTTCCCGTGCCGGTGCGCTTGCCGGTTATGAGATCGCGGTCTCTCGTAAGCCGGTGATATTTGTACCTTTCCCTTATGCTATTGATAATCATCAATATTACAATGCCCAATATTTTTCGACGACAACTAATGCGGTACTGATTGAAGAAAAGGATATGACCGCCGCCAGGTTGGTTGAAGAGATACAGAAATTTGGTTCGGATATCAGCCGCTTTGACCGTGGATTGATTTTGAATGCCGAAACACGGATATATGAGATCGTAAAGGAGTTGAGCTGATGTTCGGCAAAACTGAGCACGTGCATTTTGTCGGTATTGGCGGGATCGGGATGAGCGGATTGGCGATAATTATGCATAATCTCAAGTTTAAAGTCAGCGGTTCAGATCTCCATCGATCCGAGATCACCACGCGTCTTAAGCGTAGCGGTATTACGATATACTATGGTCATTGCAAGGAAAATATCTCTGGTTGTGATGTGGTCGTGTATTCGACTGCGGTCAGACAGGACAATCCCGAATTGGCTGAAGGCAGGAGGCTGGGAATCCCGGTGATACACCGCAGTGAATTACTGGCCGAGCTAACTCGTCTAAAGACATCGATTTGTATATCTGGAACCCATGGTAAGACAACAACGACTTCGATCGTAGCTGAGGTACTAAAACAAAGTAAAAAGTCGCCGACAACAGTTATTGGTGGTATTATAAAAGGTAAAAGCCAGGCTCGTTTTGGCCGGGGTGATTTTTTGGTATGCGAGGCAGATGAATCTGACAAATCTTTCCTACGTTTGCTGCCCGCTTATGCAGTAATTACCAATATTGAGGCGGAACATCTTGAATACTATAAGAACATAGATGAGATCAGAGAACATTTTACTTTCTTTGCCAATCATGTACCTTTCTGGGGTTGTGTATTTCTGGGCGCCGATTCAGTTGAGGCCTTGGCAATACGAAATAACATAAAAAGAAGGGTTATTACCTATGGATTATCAGCATCGGCTGAATTGCAGGCGACAAATATTAAGTATTTGAACGGTGGTTCAAGTTTTGCAGTTCGTTGCGGTCAAAAAGTCATTGATAATTTCCGTTTATTCCTGCTCGGCAGTCATAATATAAGCAACGCAACCGCCGCGATCGGAGTTGGT
>MEUM01000114.1:9649-14702 GCA_001771735.1 Caldifarciminota bacterium RBG_13_43_14
AAAAGCTGCCTTGGAGAATTTCAAAGGTGTACAACGGCGTATCGAACTGGTGGGGATTGCCAGCAAGGTAATGATATTTGATGATTATGGCCATCATCCGACTGAAATCGCGGTAACGCTACAGACGATTAGAGAAAGATACCCCAAGAAACGTATTATATCAATTTTCCAACCCCATCGTTACACTCGCACGTATCATTTATTTGATAATTTTGCGATCGCTTTTATCAATGCCGATATAGTGCTGGTTACAGATATTTATCCAGCGCATGAAATTCCGATCGCTGGCGTGAGCGGGGAAGCATTAGTGCGGAGGATCAGTCGGGAACAAGATGCTGTTTATTATGTTCCCTTAAATGAGGTTGTTAAATTTGTTTCAAAAAGGATCAAAGCCGATGATATTATCGTGATTCAGGGTGCTGGTGATATAAACAGGATCGCCGGTCAACTCTTAAGGGAATTAAAATGAAAGTACTTTCAAGAATAAAAGGAATCGATTATTACCATGATGAGCCAATGGCGCGTCATACATCATTCCGGATCGGTGGTAAAGCGCGTTATTATTTGAAAGTCCATTCTTACCAGGCTTTGAAAAGCGCAGTGAAATGGTTAAAGGCCAGCCGGATACGTTTTTTTGTCATTGGAGCCGGGACTAACATCCTGGTAAATGATCATGGGTTCAACGGCGCAGTAATACAATTAACCGGTACCTTTACTAAGATCAAGCAGGACGGCGACCATTTCATTTGTGGAAGTGCGTTGCGGATTAACAAAATGATCGAGAAAGGTGTGCTTCTTGGTTATGGTGGTGCTGAATTTCTTGCCGGCATCCCGGGGACAATCGGTGGCGGCATCAAAGGCAATGCAGGCGCGTTTGGATGTTCATTCGCTGATATCGTAGATTCGGTTTCAGTCTTAACGCCGGATAACAAAATAAGAATATTGATTCGAAAGCAGATCGGCTTCAGATATCGCGGATCCAGAATACCGGATACAAATATTATACTGAGTGCGCGTTTGTATCTGAAACGGAAAGCAAGGGGATTGATAAAAAAAGAGGTGATCCGTGTTATCGCTTATCGCCGGGACCGGCAACCGCAAGAATGGTCAGCTGGTTCGTTCTTCAAAAACCCTGCCGGCAACCCGGCTGGACAATTGATCGATGAATGTGGATTTAAAGGCAGCTGTGTAGGGGACGCGCAGGTCAGTAAGAAACATGCTAATTTCATCATTAATCGTGGTTGCGCGACGGCTAATGATGTTATGAAACTTGCTGCGATTATCAAGAGCGGGGTGTTTAAAAAAACCGGCATTAAATTACAAATGGAGGTTAGAATATTAAAGTGATAACGATCATAGTATTGTTACTTGCCGGTACGATAATCATTTTGAGATTGTCCCGACATCGGGAAAAATGTATATTGCTCGAAGAAGTCATTCCTGATGCAAGTATCATTGATCAAGAAGAAGGTATCATCGAGTATAACGGAATTCGTTTCATTCTGGGGGTAAATAATTTAGAACTCCGGAAGCGTTTAATCGATTCGCTCGAGCTTTTCAATCTCAGTGGATCGTTCACGGTGGATTTGAAATTTGATAATCAAATTATAATTAGAAAGGAATCCGGCCTGAACAATGGTTCGGATGAGAATGGTACATCCTTAAGGAGGAATTAATGCCAAGAAAAGAAAAAATCGTTGGCATCGATTTGGGGACAACAAAAGTAGCGGCAATTATTGCTGAAGTGATTGAGAACGATCTGAAAGTAGTAGGGGTTGGATCGACTCCTTCCAATGGATTGAAGCGGGGAGTTATCATTAATCTTGAAAAAGCAGTTGATTCGATCAATAGAGCGGTCGATGAGGCATGTCGTATGGCCGGTTTTAAGATCGATTCCTGCTATGCTGGTATTTCTGGTTCCCATATCGAAAGCGTTAATGCCCACGCAATGATCGCAGCTTCGCGCATTGGTGGTGTTATCACAAAACGTGATATTGAGCGCGTGACCGAACAGGCAAGGGCGATCGCGCTTCCCCTGGATCGCGAGATTATTCATGCCCTGCCGATCGAATACACGGTTGATACCGAAAAAGGCATAAAAGACCCGGTCGGAATGAGCGGAGTCAAATTGGAGGCTGATGTTCATATCGTGACCGCGGCGATCACTTCCGCTCAGAACATATATACAGCTCTGGAAAAAGCTGGACTTAAGGTAAAGGATCTCGTATTACAACCCCTGGCATCATCTTATTCAGTACTGCAGTCAGATGAAACAGATCTTGGAGTATGCCTGCTTGATATCGGTGGCGGGACAACTGACCTGGCAATCTTTTATGATGGTGCAATAAGGCATACCGAGGTTATCGCTTTGGGTGGTGAATACATCACCAATGACATTGCGATTGGCATAAGAACACCTTATAAGCAGGCTGAGATGATCAAAAAGAAATACTCCACCCTATCAATATCCCCAGAAGAACGAAAAGATGAGATCATAGTTCCGGGTATCGGTGGCCGTGACGAAAGGAAGATCTCAAAAGAAACGCTTTATTCAATCGTAAGCCCACGGGTCGAAGAAATTCTAATGATCACCAGCAAAGCAATAAAACGCAGTGGTTTCGCCGATGTGCTGGCAGCAGGGGTTGTGATCACGGGCGGTACAGCACGGCTCAATGGTTTGGCGGTCGTAGCTGAGGAGATATTCAATTTGCCGGTGAAGATCGGTATTCCCAAAAGAATAGGTGGTCTGACCGATATAATTCTTGATCCGATATATGCAACCGGGGTTGGTTTGATCCTGTACGGTCATGAGAAAAAGAATCAAACGTTATTGCCTCGAGGTAAAGGTACAGGAATATTTGAAGCATTAAGGAAACGTTTTGACGAATGGTTGGCAAAATATTTCTAAAATAAAGGAGGTTAAGTATGCTGGAATTAGTTCAGGAACCAAAATACCTGGCTAAAATCAAGATGGTCGGTGTCGGTGGCGCGGGCTGCAATACTATTAACTATGCCCATGGTTTTGGGATTGAGGGTGTGGAATGTATAGCCGCTAATACAGATGCACAGGTTCTAAAGCTCAGTATGGCGCCGGAAAAACTACAAATCGGTCAGAACTTAACTCAAGGGTTAGGCGCGGGCGGCGATCCAGAAATTGGGCGCAAGGCAGCCGAAGAATCTCGCGAATGGGTACGGGATGTATTGAAGGATGCCGATATGGTTTTTATCACCTGCGGCGAAGGCGGTGGCACTGGTACTGGCGCTTCACCGGTGATAGCTGAGGAGGCGAAGAAAGCCGGGGCACTGGTCGTCGCTATTGTTACCACACCCTTTGACTATGAAGGTGTTTGGCGCATGTCCAATGCAGATAAAGGCATTGAGGATCTTCGCGAACATGTTGATACCCTGATCGTAATCCCCAATCAAAAGCTGGTTTCACTTGCATCCAAAGAACAGACGATCGTTGAATCATTCCGCTTTGGAAATATGGTGCTATTCAATGCCCTAAAAGGTGTTGCTGAAATGATAACCAAACCAGGGCTGATAAATCTTGATTTTGCCGATATTAGAACCATAATGATCGAAAAGGGGACGGCGGTAATTGGCCTGGGTATTGCTGAGGGTGAAAACCGATCGATACAGGCCGCTCAGCAGGCAATCGCTTCGCCATTACTGGATGATGTTTCGATCAAGGGGGCACGGGGATTACTTATTAATATCAGCGGCGGAGAGGATCTTACCCTGGCTGAGACTAATGAAGCGGCATCTTTGATTGTAGGTGAAGCCGCGGGCGAGCCCAAGGTTATAACTGGTGTAGTAGTTGATGAAACGCTTGGCAATAAGGTTAAGGTAATGGTTGTTGCGACCGGTATTCATGAAAAACTCCGTGACGAAGTAATTGATATGGCGACCAAACGGGAGAATCTCGACTTCCCAACATTCAAACGTCGCGAGATCAAAAAAGAATCAAAAGGAAGCATCATAAATGACAATGATCTTGAGGTTCCAACATTCTTGAGGAGGCAGATCGATTGAATAAGAGCAGATAGTTGATTGCCGAATAAAATTGAATATATTAAATTTTATCGGGATCGCGAGGAGTTGTAATGGGTGATGAACTTTTTATTATCGGCGCGGGTCCGGCCGGTTTAACGGCTGGTATTTATGGAGCGCGGGCTGGTTTTGACGTTACGATTCTTGAAAAGGCAATGCCCGGCGGCTATATGGGAACGGTTGACTACATTGAAAATTATCCGGGATTTCCAGAGGGGATACGCGGTTTTGATCTGGCTGAACTAATGAAAAAACAAGCACAACGTTTCAATGTTAAAATAGTAGGAACTGAGGTGACCGCGCTCGACCGTGATGGCGAGACAATGAATATAAGAACTGACTCGACCGGGTTTCAATCATCAGCGGTCATAATTACTACGGGTACATCACCAAAAAAGCTTGGAGTGAAGGGTGAAGATGAATTGCGGGGACGGGGTATTTCCTATTGTGCGACCTGCGATGGTCCATTATTCAAGAATAAAAAGGTTGCGGTTATCGGCTGCGGCAATTCGGGATTGCAGGAAGGCAGATTCCTGCTGAATTTCGTTGACTCGGTTGTTTTTGTTGAGATTCTACCGACAATAACCGCTGAAGCGATACTGCAGCATGCCTTTGATGGTGAAACCCGGGCGAAATTCCTATTGCTGCATCAACTGATAAGCATTAATGGTGGTCAACGAGTTGAATCGATAACAGTTAAAGATCTTGATACCGGCAAAGATAATAATATCGAAGTTAATGGTGTTTTTATATATGCCGGATTAGTGCCGGCTTCAGGATTTTTAAAAGGTTTTGTTGACCTTGATCAACATGGTTATGTTATCACTGATCATGAACTTCAAACATCAGTCCCCGGTGTCTTTGCGGCTGGCGATATACGCTCGGGAAGCAGGCGCCAGGTCATTACTGCCTGCGGACAGGGAGCAGAAGCTGCCCTTAATGCATATCATTATGTAGAAAAAATGTGCAATTGATTTAATCCGCATATTTAACCTATAAA
>MEUM01000114.1:14809-15051 GCA_001771735.1 Caldifarciminota bacterium RBG_13_43_14
GTACGAAATAGACACCAGCCGGCACGGCCCGACCCTGATCATCGTTTGCATCCCAGATCATCTGATAATAACCAGGGTCCGCATACGCCTCGGCCAAAGCACGAACCTGACGGCCAGTGACATCGTATATTACCAGTTTGACCGAACTATGCTCGGCCAGCTGATAACTGATCCGTAAACGATCACTCACCGGATTCGGGAAAATACCAGCCAGCATGGTGTGCAACGGCAGATCCGCAAGC
>MEUM01000115.1:0-1390 GCA_001771735.1 Caldifarciminota bacterium RBG_13_43_14
ATTTGTCAGGACCAGAATGATTTGTCAGGACCAGAATGGCCACGTATTGATGCTGGCTTATAGCAATAATGAATCGATAAGGCATGCGTTTGAGACCCGGAAAATGCATTATTTTTCAAGGTCAAGAAAAAAACTGTGGTTAAAAGGCCGAACCTCAGGTAATTTACAGGAATTGATACGTATGCGGGCTGATTGCGACCAGGATACGTTATTGGCTACGGTGAAACAGAAAGGTTATGCCTGCCATCGGGGCAGTTATTCGTGTTTTCACTGAAACAGAGAGGAGAATTTTATTATGCGAATTAAAGATGTGATCAAAGACATAATTGCCGGTAAGGATATGACCGTTGATACTGCCTACTCGGTGGCCGGTTATATTATGAGCGGTCAGGCCAGTGATGCCCAGATCGGCGCCTTGCTGGTTGGCTTGCACATCAAGGGCGAGACCGTTGATGAGATCACAGGTTTTGCACGATCAATGCGCGAAAATATGACTATCGTAAGGAGTCCGGTGCCGGATGTTCTTGATACCTGCGGTACTGGCGGGGATGGCGCAAATACATTTAATGTGTCGACGATCGCGGCCCTGGTCGCGGCTGGCGCCGGCTGCGCGGTCGCCAAACATGGTAACCGTTCAGTTTCGAGCCGCTGTGGTAGTGCCGACCTATTCGAAAAACTCGGTGTCAGGATCGATATTGATGCCGAGCAAATGGCATCGTGTTTGGAAAAAAATGGAATTTCGTTTCTTTTCGCGCCGCGCTTGCATCCAGCAATGAAGTATGCGATCGGTCCGAGACGGGAAATCGGCGTCAGAACAATATTCAATATTCTCGGGCCGCTGACCAATCCGGCCAATGTCCGGCATCAGGTGATCGGTGTTTATGATGCCGAACTGACTTATGTGCTTGCTGAAGTGCTCAAAAATTTAAATGCGGTTCATTCCCTGATCGTTCATGGCGAAGACGGAGTTGATGAGATCAGCATTAATGGTCAAACTCTGATCAGCGAGCTTAAAGATAGTAAGATCCGAGTTTACAAGATCGCGCCGGAGGAATTTGGCATACAAAGTCAGTCATTGGACACGGTCATGGTCATGACGATCGAAGAAAGCGAGCGGTTGACCAAATCGGTATTAGATGGTGAGCCTGGTCCAGCCCGGGACATAGTATTATTGAATGCGGGTGCGGCAATATATGCGGCGGATAAGGCGGAGACAATTGCCCAGGGAATTGAATTCGCACGAAAGTCAATCGATAGCGGTAAGGCAAAACAGAAACTGGAAATGCTAAGAGGTTTTGATCAATGATTCTTTTGAAAAAAATAATTGATAATAAACGGATCGAGATCGAAGAACGTAAGAAAACACATCCTGAATTTGTCGATTCGGAAA
>MEUM01000115.1:1406-5719 GCA_001771735.1 Caldifarciminota bacterium RBG_13_43_14
ACGTAATTTCCACAACGCGTTGATTGGTAATGGCATTACGATAATTGCCGAATTAAAAAGCCGGTCACCATCAGCCGGGACAATCAAAGAAAATCTTGATCCGGCCGCCCTGGCTCTTGTCTTTGAAAGCGCCGGTGCGGGAGCGATATCAGTTCTGACCGATGAAAAATTCTTCGGCGGGAAAGATCGATTTCTCAAGATCGTAAAAAACACCGTATCGATACCCGTGTTACGTAAGGATTTTATTATTGATCAGTATCAGATCAATGAATCAAAATATATGGGCGCGGATGCGATATTGTTGATCACCCGTATCTTGAATCCTAATACTCTAAAAAATTTCATTCGGTCAGCTGAAAAGATCGGTATTGATTGCCTGGTTGAGGTTCATTCACACGGTGAGATAAAGACCGCGCTCAAGAGTGGTGCTACTATGATTGGGATCAATAACCGGGACCTCGATACTCTCGATATTGATCTCAATAAGTCACTGGAATTAAAAAAATATATACCGGCCGGGATCACGACGATCAGTGAAAGCGGATTAAAGAACCGTGTCGATATCGAATTGATAATCAATGCCGGTTTCGATGCGGTGTTGATCGGTGCGTCTTTAATGACCGCGGATAATATTGCCGAATACGTAAAGGAACTGACCGGGAGGGGAAGTGAATAAACTGGACCAAATGCGCGCCCAGGTTAGGTCGATCGATCGCGAGATCATCAAATTGATCGCCGAACGGAATAAGACGACCCGGCTTATCGGCGAACATAAGAAAAAATCGGGCATTCCCTTGAGGAATTGGGAAGTGGAAAAACAGGTGATCGACAATGCCCAGACGATAGCGAAGAACTATAATCTCTCGACAACCATGATTCGCAGCGTGATGCAGCAGCTGATCGCTGATTCCCGCGTACAGCAGGAAAAAATGCATTATTCTGTTTCCCTGGGAAAAAAGGAAAAATTTTTGATCATCGGCGGTAAGGGTCAAATGGGTAAATGGTTCGGCGATTTTCTTTCAAACCAAGGTCAGGATGTGGTCGTTTTCGATAAAAAAAGCGGATCGAGCGATTTTCCGGTATGCAAGGAACTCAGGCCGGGATTAGAAGGAGTGAATTATACGGTTATTGCTACGCCGCTGAACAGTATACCCGATGTACTGGCCGAATTATCTGAGATCAAACCCGCCGGCACAATATTCGATATTGCCAGCTTAAAAGGTTTCTTAAAACCGGCGCTTGATCATGCCCGCCGGCAGGGTTTATCGGTCACCTCAATACATCCCATGTTCGGACCCAATGCCCGTACATTATCCGACAAGGTGATATGTTTATGTGATTGCGGTGATGAGATCGCCAATCGCCGGGTCCATAAACTTTTTCTGAATACGGCCGCGTCGATCGTTGAGCTGTCGCTGGAAGAACATGATCGCCTGATTTCCTATGTGCTTGGTCTTTCTCATTTCATTAACATATTCTTTATGTCCGTGCTGAGACGTAGCGGTCAGAGCTACCGGCGCTTTCAGCAGGTTGCATCCACAACCTTTCTTAATCAGATGAAAACCGCGGCCAGTGTAATCGATGAAAAACCCGATCTGTATTATACTATTCAGAAACTCAATCCCTATGGTGAAGAATTGTATCAGTGTATGGAACAGGTGTTGCAAAAGCTTATTTATGTTGTACGGGAAGGAAAACAGGATGATTTTATTGAGATCATGAAAAGGAGCCGGGAATGGCTGAAGCCGTGACCAGGGTAAAGATCTGCGGGATCACTAATTTCAAGGATGCAATGACCGCGGTAAATGCGGGCGCTGATGCGTTAGGTTTTATTTTTGCATCATCACCGCGCCGGATAATGCCGGCTGATGCCCGGTCGATCATAAAAGCGTTACCGCCATTCATTATCAAGGTCGGTGTTTTTATTGATATGGACCGGAAAACAATCCGGTCGATCATCGATCAAACCGGTCTTAATGCAGTTCAGCTGCATGGTAATGAACCACCCGCTGGGTGCCGGGAATTTCCCGTGCCGGCGATCAAAAGAATAAAGATCGAGCCGGGCGATACATGCCGATTAATAGAAGAAAAAATGAAAGCTTACGATGTTGCCGCGTTTCTTCTGGATCCAGGTACGGGCAGCGGTATGAGATTTGATTGGACGATCGCCCAATCATTGAATAAAAATATCATAATCGCCGGCGGATTGAACGTTGATAATGTTGGGGAGGCAATACGACTTTTAAAACCTTACGGCGTTGATATTTGTTCGGGTGTAGAAAAAAGCAAGGGTATTAAAGATGCGGCTAAAGTAAAAAAGTTCATCGCGGAGGTTCGAAAATGCTTACCGGTTTGATCGGCTATCCGATCGAAAAAACTCCTTCGCCAGCAATGCATAACGCGGCCTATAAATATCTCGGTATCGATGGCCGGTATGTGCGTTTGGCAGTGAAAAGAAATGCCTTGAAGTCGGCGATCAAAGATCTTATCCGATCCGGTTTTCAGGGTGTCAATATTACTATTCCCTATAAGCAGGCAGTTCTCGAATATCTCGATTCAATGTCAAAAACCGCGATCAAGATCAATGCGGTGAATACTATTATGATAAAAAACGGTCGTTTGATCGGTGAGAATACAGATGTCGATGGTTTTCAGCGGTCCCTTGCTTATCATCATGTCAAGATTCGGGATAAAAGAATATTGTTGATCGGCACCGGCGGTGCCGGCCGGGCAGTCGGTTTGGTGATAGGAAAACTGCGACCCGCCAGTTTGCTGATCACTGATATCGTTAATAAGCAGGCCAGGGATTTCGCTGATCATATTAAGGCCGAGGTGATACGGTTTGATCGAGCAAGATCATTAAAAGATCGGTGTGATATGATAATCAATGCTGCCCCGGTCGACCATCAAGCACTGGCGACTGTAATATTGGGTTCAGGAGGTTTGTATTATGATATCAATTATACTTTTCCCAGGCAATTTATCGGCCGGATGCGGGTCATAAACGGTTTGGAAATGCTGGTCCAGCAGGGTGCCCGATCATTTGAAATCTGGACCGGGAAAAGAGCACCCGTATTAGTTATGAGAAAGGCGGTGATGGCCAATGTTTAGAATATTAACGGCCGGTGAATCTCACGGCCCGCTTGGTTCAGTAATTATTGACAGTCTGCCGGCTGGTCTGGCGATCGATATTGATTACATAAACAATGAGCTGAAGCGGCGGCAGCATGGTTATGGACGGGGAGCAAGGATGAAGATCGAACAGGACTCGGTTGAGATCTATAGCGGCGTGCGCTTCGGTCAAAGTACTGGAGCTCCGGTTCTACTTACGGTGGTCAATCGCGACCATAATAACTGGAAAGAAAACATGAGTATCAATAAAGTTCAAGCTTCGCAAGCCGTGACTGCGGCCAGACCGGGTCACGCCGATCTCAGCGGCGCTTTAAAATACGGCCGTGATGATATACGTGATATACTGGAACGCGCATCCGCACGGGAAACCGTTTTACGTACGGCGGCGGGCGCATTATGCAAACTTTTTTTGCAGGAATTCGGTATCAAAATATTTTCCCGCACGATCGCGATTGGATCAATAAACGTGCAGAAAGAAATCCGCGGTTCCAGTGAAATTGAGTCAAGTCGGCTGCGTTGCGCCGACCCGGATGCGGAAACCGAAATGATAAAACTGATTGAGCAATATGGTGAAATCGGCGATAGCCTGGGCGGAATAACTGAAATTATCGCGGACAACGTATGTATTGGTTTAGGCAGTTATGTTCAATATGATCGCCGGCTTGATGGGCTTATCGGGCAGGCAATGTTATCAATACCCTCAGTTAAAGGTGTTGAGATCGGACCAGCTTCTGAAAATTCATCCCTGGCCGGATCATTGGTGCATGATGAAATATTTCATGATCAGGAAAAGGGATTTTTTAGAAAAACCAATCGCGCCGGCGGTATTGAAGGCGGTATCAGTAATGGCCAACCGATCTGCGTTCGCCTGGCGATAAAGCCGATACCGACTTTAAAAAAACCGCTGCATACCGTTGATATTAAAACAAAACAAGCATGTTCGGCTCAGAAGGAAAGGGCTGATGTATGTGTCGTCCCGGCCGTCGGCGTGATCGCCGAAGCGATGCTGGCAATAGTGTTAACCAATGTTTTCCTGGATAAATTCGGCAGTGATTCGCTGCTCGATATTAAGAGCGTGTTCAAGGTATATCAATCAAGGATCGCTAATGGCAAATAGTATTGTCCTGATCGGGTTCATGGGCGCGGGCAAAGATACGATCGGCAAGATGCTGGCTTTAAAG
>MEUM01000116.1 GCA_001771735.1 Caldifarciminota bacterium RBG_13_43_14
TGGAAAAAGCCAAATCGCTGATTATTGCTGCCGTCGAAAAAATGAAAGCAGCAAATCCCGAACAAACAAAAGTGTTCGATATAAAAAATAAAGATGCTCTGATAATTGGTGGCGGTGTTGCCGGTATCGAGGTCGCTTCACAACTGGCTCATAACGGGATAAACGTCAATCTCATTGAACGTACACCATTTTTGGGTGGCATGGTCGCCAGCCTGGACCGGCTCTACCCCGAAGGAACACCCTACAGCCATACGCTCATGCCCCATATCGCTAATCTGCTGAGCAGCCCGAACATCAATTATCATTTCAATACTGAATTATCAAGCATACAGGGAAATGTCGGGAACTACTCGGTTATGGTTTCCAGCAGATCCAGAGGGGTCATCAACTGTTCGAATTGTGGTAAATGCGTGGATGTGTGTCCGGTAGAGATTAATGACGCCGGTAAAAAGAGAAAAGCGATCTACTACATACCTACTTTCCCTGATACCTTTGCGGTCGATTGGGATACGTGCACAAAGTGCGGAGAATGTATCAAGGTGTGCGAAGGTAAGATTGAGCTCGATGATAGGAGGGCTGAGCGTCAGATAAACGCCGGTGCTGTAGTTGTGGCCACCGGTTTAAACTGGTACGATCTGAATAAGGTAGAGGAGTATGGATACGAGCGCCTCTCCGGGGTTATGTCTACGATCGAATTTGAACGCGCGGTCGCAGCTGGCACGCTGAAGCCCAAGAAAGTCGTAATCATCTGCTGCGCGGGTTCACGTGATTCAAGACACCTACTCTACTGCTCCAAAGTGTGTTGCTTCCTCGCGCTCAAGGAGGCCAAACTGGTCATAGATCGATACCCGAATACTCAGGTTTATATCGCGGTAATGGATATGCGCAGTCATGGGACATTCGAATATCTTTATAACACAGTACGAGAACGCGGCGTTTCTTTCGTACGGGGAAAGCCATCAGAGGTTATACCGCGTGACGGTAATCTTATCGTGCGAACCGAGGACCTTTACACAAACGAACTGCTTGAGATCGAAGCCGACACAGTTGTTCTGAGCGCTGGCTTTGTAGCTGATAAAATCACGTTTGGTAAACTGGGTATTGAACTGAATAATGACTTTCCTATTCTTTTTGAGAATGCGGCGCTCGGCAATACGCAACTGCCGCGTGGCATTTTTTCTGCGGGTTCGGCGACGTTTCCAGCGGGTGTCCGGGATACGCTTATTGATGCGCGGAAAGCGGCTTTTTCAGTCCTCAATCTTTTGCGGCAGGATAACATCATAACAAAAATGCCAAATGCAGTAATCAATGAAGATTTCTGCAGTGTATGCAAAATGTGTATCAGTACGTGTCCATATGGCGCAATATCAATAATCGATGAAAAAATCCGCGTTAACAAAGAACTGTGTATGGGTTGTGGCATATGTGCAAGCACCTGTCCAGCCAATGCAAGTCAGTTAGAGGGATTCAATGTCCAAGCCTTACGCAATCAAATAAGCGCATTAATCAAAAGAGGAGATATACTTGCACTGCTCTGTAAGTGGTCAGCGTACAATGCTACGGATCGAGCCGCATATGATAAGTACTCCTATCCGGAGAACGTTAAAATAATCCGCGTACCGTGCAGCGGGGCGGTCGATACTTCGCATATTATGGAAGCACTTGTCAAAGGAGCAAAAGGGGTGCTTATCGGTGGATGCTACCCCCATTCATGTCATTATGCAAATGGTAATTTTCGTGCTAAAACACGTGAGCAGCTATTGAGTTTGAATCTCGGTCTTATGGGATTCGATAAAAAACGGGTACGGCTGGAATGGATCGGCAAAGACGAAGCACAGAAATTTGTCGATATTGTGATGGAAATGAACGAATGACCGGGATAATCTGGTATACGCCATAAACAACAACAAACTTTAATTGTCAATCAATCTTAAATAATTTCAAGTATTCACCATATCCCTTTTCAATCAATTCCTCTTTAGGTATGAATTCAAGCGCAGCGGAATTTATGCAATAACGTAAGCCCGTCGATGGCGGGCCATCATCAAAAACATGCCCCAGATGTGAATCTGCGCTCTTGCTCCTTACTTCCGTGCGAACCATGCTACAACTTTTATCGATCCGTTCAACAACAACACTATCGCTTAACGGTTTGATAAAACTTGGCCAACCGCAGCCAGAATCGAACTTGTCCCGGGAACTGAATAATGGTGCACCAGAAACAATATCCACATAGATGCCGTCGTTCTTATTGTCCCAATATTCATTGTTAAAAGGCGGCTCAGTGCCGTTTTCTTGAGTAACACGATATTGCATCGGGCTCAATTTTTTCTTTAGCTCATCCTGGGGTAGTTTTACGATCCGGTTTATTGTTAATTTCATTTTATGGTTATCCCAGACATCCTTGATATAATGTTCCCGTCCCGAGAGAGATCGGTAGGTCTTATATCGTACTGGACACTTTTTATAATAATCCTGATGATAGTCTTCGGCTGGATAGAATATTGATGCTGGCTTGATCTTGGTGACGATCGGATCCATGAATATTTTCGATTCTTCAAGCAATCTCTGGTACTGCTCAACCACGGCTCTCTGCTCATCACTATGATAGAATATCGCGGTACGATATTGCTCACCCTGGTCAGCAAATTGACCATTTGGATCAGTGGGATCAATCTGTTGCCAGAATACCTCCAGCAATTTTTCATAGGTGATCTTATCTGGATCGTATAATACCTGTACAGCCTCGTAATGACCGGTTCTACCACTACAGACCTGTTCATAGGATGGATTCTTGACTGTACCACCAGTATATCCCGATATCACCTTTACTACCCCCTCCAAATTCTCAAAAGGCGGCTCCAAACACCAAAAACAACCACCGGCAAATGTCGCCGTCTGGTATTTTGATTGATCACTATTATCCATAATATTTCCTTTTTTATTATTCTGATTATTGCAAAAAACACTTAAGATCGGTACTAATATCAACAAAATCAATATTTTCATATCAAACCTCCATTTTACAATCTCAGTAATCATTTCTTTTATCCAACCAATCGGGGAAGCCATTCATTTTCTTTCGGAGCTTCCTATTATTTTGACAATGAAATGTTAAGCGCGGTTCACTGCTATTGATATATGATGATACTGGGTATTATTACTGGTATTAGAGAATCGACAGATTTAATATTATCTTGCTGTTTTCTGGTACTCCTTGACCAGATCCAACCATTGACGAGCCGTAGTTCTGCAATAATTAAATGTATCATTAACAAAAAAATTAGCATGTTGTTCAGGATGATTTTCGTGTATCCAGTCAATTATCGTTGTCCAGGCATTCTGGTACTTCTTGAAACTATCGATAGCGAATTCTGTATTGATCGCAGTTATCCGATCATCCTTAACCGTTATCAAAAACGGTTCGTAAACAATCGATTCAATACCCATCAGCCGTAACCATTCATTCGATTCAACCAGACGGCATCGCGCTGTATCCTTTAAAAGCATCGTGTGGGATATTTTATAAATAGGATTCATCATAGCTTCCCATTCAGTAACACCCTGCATTGCGATTTTTCCATTTTTTAACCAGATCCCCGCAAGCTTACCGGTTATGTTATCCGCGTAAAATCGCATTATATCATTTACCTCATGACGGTTTTTTGAAGACACAAAATCATTCAGCAAATCACTGTTTGTCTTTGCCATTGATGCTCCTTTCCTCAACTCAATATTACTTATTTTTTGAAAATAATCAAGTATTATACTTAATTGTTTTTCAGGTTGCCCAAATAATTAAACCATTGGTTTCCCGGCGACTATGGATCATGGATTATCGTCTTGTTTAAGAATGTGATTTTGACCGGTATTTTCTGGCTAATCGACTATACTCGTTGAGAATAACTGAATTTATCTCCTGCCAGGATTGTTTTTGAGCAAACGCCAGCCCGGATTCGCGGCAACGGGAATAAAATTCCCGGTCATTTTTCAATTTAATGATACAATTAATGAATGATCCAATTTGCCATGACTTGGCGATCAATCCTCCTCCTGATTTCTCAACGACCTCAGGGCATCCTCCACGATCAGCTACGACCACAGGAATTCCTGAAGCCATGGCTTCCAACAAAACATTTCCAAAAGTCTCGGTAGTTGATGGATGCAGTAACAGATCACTGCTGGCATAGACTTTAGATAGATCCTGGCCAACCAGATAACCAGGGAAAATCGCTTCCGGCATTGTTTTCCTAAGTTCATCCTCGATCGGGCCTGAACCGGCTAATACAAAACCGATATTTCTTAGTCCCAATTCCTTTATCCGCATGTAAATATTAATAAGAACACGCAGATCTTTGTACCAGACGAATCGACCCACATATAGAATCACGAATTTGTTTTCCATGCCCCACTCGCGTCGTAAACTGTCGGTTCTAAATAAAAGATTGTATTGGTCTAGATGTATGCCGCGGGACCAGATCTCGGTATTACGGATGCCATGCTCCTGTAATTGTCTTCGTATACGCTCGGTCGGGACGAAAACAGCAGTGCATTTATTATAAAACCAGCGGCCATATCTCCATCCCACATCATTCAACAGTCTAAAAAGTATCTTATGATAGTACTTCAAATAGGATAGAAAATCCGTATGATATACTGAAACGACCGGGATGCTCCGTTTCCTCGCATATTTCAAAAAATTGTAGCCAATGACATCCGGCGTGGCAATGTGAAAAACATCGGCGTCAAATTGATCGAGCTTCGACTTAATGATCGGGCCATAAAATCCAAGCCGGTAATCCGGATATAAAATAAGAGGACGTGAGGGCGCACGATTAACATCCAAGCCGCAGATTTTTCCAATCTTGATCTCTGAATTCCAGAGCATAAGATCATGTCCTGCTTCTTTGATCGATGTAATAAGCTCATGAAGGGTTTTAGTAACCCCGTCCCGATCCTTAGCCATAGCGCCGGAATAAAGTACGATCCTCACTAGACCACTCCGTTCAATAGTTCAATAATACTGCTGAGCTTATCGATTTCGTGATCGGCATGCTGTTCTCTTTCTGGAATGCTTGACATTTATTAATATTTTTTTTATCACGCATTCTCTGGCGATAATGCTGATCAATATCATTTGATCCATTGCAGCCGAGCATTATAAAAATGATTATTGTTGAAAAAATCCTCATTGTATCATTGTAACCAGTGACCTGGTCAAGTCAAGCGTCGATGAGCCTTACATCGACTATGCAGATCTTGATTGTGATTGAAGCGTTGATTTTCCTGCCTGATATCGTTTGATCAACGTGAAAACAGTTACTGCAATCGCAATAACAATCGATAACATCAAAATTGCGATCGAAAATAATATAGTTCCAACCAGCCTTCCTACAAATCCCTGCCCTACGGCCAGCACTATTCGCGGACCCGGTTCTTGAGCTGCATACCAACCTGATATTTCATACCTTCCAGGATGGGCTATTTCAAACTCAAAAATAGCGAAACCAGCCCGACCACCCATTGTGTAATTGGAACTGACCGTGGTCGGGATCACAGCAACTGGCTTTTGATTCTGCTTGTCTACGACAAAAACCTGAAAACCCGATAAATTCTCACTGGTCACAAAAACCTGATTGTCGATGACACTACGATGTTCATAAAATACAGTGTATTTACCATCTTTTTCAAGAGTAATATCGTGATTGCCGGGCATGACCATCTGGGTCATCCCTTTATTCATATTCTTCAAACCGCTGAATAATAAAACAACAAATAGAATAATACCGGATACAGCTACGATCGCTGCAACCAAATACCAGATCCGACCCGGTTTGCCTTCGCTATCCATTCATACCTCCTTGACCATATTATATAATTAAAGTTCGCGATGTCAATTTCACGCTCGCACAGTCATTGCAGCACTTTCTCCGGCAACATAACCGGTCGAGAATGCCGCCTGTAAATTATAGCCGCCAGAAACCCCCGCAATATCGATTATTTCACCGCAGAGATACAGGTTCTTTATCAGTTTTGAAGCCATGGTTTTTGGATTAATTTCGCTTAAAGCGACACCGCCGATCGTTATCATCGCTTCTTCCAAAGGTCTGACTCCTCTGACCTTGAACTCGATATTGCCTAGTTTATCAATTATCTTAGATCTCATTCCACGGCTTACTTCTGATCCGGTCATGCTTGCCGAAATACTGCAAAGTTCAATTATAAAAGACGCAATTCGTAAAGGCAGAAATGATGAAAGAATATTAACAATGTTCATTCGCCCATGTTCGTGTATACACTTTAAAAATGCTCGGTCAATTTCGTTTTTCGTATAATCCGGCATCAGATCGATGTACAATCTTATATTCTCATCTTTATGTTCTGGTCGTACAAGACAGCTCAAATCAAGTATCACTGGACCGGAGAACCCAAAATTAGTGAAGAGCATTGCTCCCCAGTGTTCAGCAAGCATAGTGTCTTTTATGTATAGTCTTACCTTTACTTTCGGCAAAGATATACCATGAAGTTTCCTGATCACTAGCTCCTCACCGGTCAAGGGAACAAGCCCTGGCCTCACCGGTACAACCGCATGCCCGATCGCATTAATGATTTTATAACCATCACCAGTCGAGCCGGTCTTAGGATATGAGCATCCGCCGGTAGCGATTATCGCTGAATTACATTTAAAAACCTCCGTGTTAGTAACAACGTCCACTACTATGTTATTCTCAATCGTGACACTTTTCGCTGGCCAATTAGTTAAGATCTGGACTTTCTGCTCCTGAATGAAATCGAGCAAACAATTAAAAATATCTTTTGACCGACCAGTATCGGGGAAAATATTTCCGTTTTCTCCAATCGTCGTGTCAACGCCCTGGCTTTTAAAAAAATCGATTAGATCCCGGTTAGAAAAACGGGCGAATACATTTCGGAGAAATTGACCATTCTTTCCGTAGTATTCATAGAATTCGTCGATATCACGGTTATTGGTAAAATTGCATCGGCCATTGCCGGTCAAAAGCAATTTACGTCCCAGGGCTGGCATTTTTTCGAGAAGGATCACTTCGGCTCCATTATTCGCCGCCTGCCCGGCCGCCATCATACCCGCCGGACCGCCGCCAATTACGATTACCTTTGGTTTCAAGTCATGCTCCGCAATGCGACTTCAAGTTCTTCAATTGGCAAACCGACAATATTCGTATAACTACCTTTATATTCCCGTATCAAATCCTTGCCTCTCCCCTGAATTGCGTAAGCACCTGCCTTACCCATGGGTTCGCCGGTCTTGATATATTTT
>MEUM01000117.1:0-1150 GCA_001771735.1 Caldifarciminota bacterium RBG_13_43_14
TTGATCGCAACGATCTGATTGATCAAAGTATGACTAGCTTTATATACGGTCGCCATGCCTCCTTTACCGATGATTTCGATTATTTCGTATTCACGGATGCGATCGCCGGGTTCTGGATTTATTGAAGGAATGGTCTGGTCCCCATAATACATATCTTTATTATACCAAAATAAACATGTCTGTAAAGTTGATCAAAAGTTCCTAAATGCAGCCTGTCTGGAAATGGGAACTTTTGTCAGTTTAAAGATATGGTTTGACTTTGCCGGTTGATTTGCTATACTGTACAAATGGCATTAAATATCAGGAGGTATTCATGATCAGATATTTATTTATTATCTTATTTTGTCTATTATTCACGCAAAATGTGTATGCCCAGGTTGTTCCGGAGGTTCAAGGTGCGGAGGAAATATCCGGGACCGTACAGATCGCGGTCGAGAGGGCGATCGATATTGTCAAACCGGCATTGGTGCGAATTCATGTGGTAACGGTTTACGATGAGCAAGGGCAGGTCAGTAAATATGAGGTTGCCGGCAGCGGTGTGATCATATCGAAAGCCGGGCATGTTATCACCAATCATCATGTTGCGGGACGGGCACAGCGTATCGTGTGTACTTTAGCTAATAAAGAAGAAGTTGAGGCGGAGTTGATCGGGACCGATCCTTTATCCGATATATGCGTGATCAAACTGGCTGATACAAAGAATATTGAATATCCCTATGTGATATTCGGCGATTCGGACAAGCTCAAGGTTGGTGAAAGCGTGCTGGCAATGGGCAGTCCCCTTGCCCTGTCACAATCGGTTACCATGGGGATTGTCAGCAATACTGAAATGGTGATGCCGGATGTGTTTCGCCCTTTCAAATTAACAATGGAAGGAGAAGATGTTGGATCGATCGTGCGCTGGATCGGTCATGATGCCGCGATCTATCCGGGCAATTCCGGAGGTCCGCTGGTCAACCTTAACGGGGAGATAATCGGTATTAACGAGATACGATATGGTATTGCCGGGGCGATACCGGCAAACCTGGCTCAGAAAGTCGCCGAGCAATTGATAAAAAAAGGTAAAGTCATACGCGCCTGGATCGGAATTGAAGCCCAGCCCCGGTTGAAATCAATGTTATCAGATAAAGGCGTACTGGTCGGGAGTGTA
>MEUM01000117.1:1379-1647 GCA_001771735.1 Caldifarciminota bacterium RBG_13_43_14
TCGCGATCACCGAACGGCTTACCGCTGACAAGAAGGATACGCTCAAAGTCACACTCATCTTTGAACGCGGTCAAAGCCGTTTCCTGACCGTAGTCAATCTGACAAAGAGCGGCATCGAAGAACAAGGACAGGAATTGCAGAAGGCCTGGCTTGGTATAGCTACTCAGGTGCTTACCAAGGAGATTGCGGCGAAATTGAATCTTGAAGGTATGAAAGGCGTTCGGGTTATCGACGTATTTGAAGAAAGCGCCGCGAAAAAAGCCGGAAT
>MEUM01000117.1:1695-2788 GCA_001771735.1 Caldifarciminota bacterium RBG_13_43_14
CTCTGATCCATCCGATGTGGAAATATTGGCGGCTTTGATCCGTGAATATGCGATCGGCGCCGAAGTAGCAATATCGATCATTAGAAATGGGAAGGAAAAAGCTCTTAAAGCCCGTTTAATGACCTCGCCAAAAATGACCCGGGAAATGAAAAAATACCGCGACGAAAATTTTGAAATTGCCGTTCGTGATATTGCTTTTACTGACCGGGTGAATGAAAAATGGAGATCGGATCAAACCGGTGTGATCGTAGAGTCAATAACTGATGGCAGTTGGGCAGCACTTGCCAATATAATGATCGGCGATCTTATTTTGAACGTTGATCAAAATACCATTAAGAATGTTGATGATTTTGAAAAAGTAATGGAAAATATTTTAAATAAAAAACCGGAAGCAGTGGTCTTTAAAGTGCTGCGGGGTATATATACTGTATTCATAGAAGTTGAGCCGGATTGGCTGGAATCAAAAGACAAGGAGAAATAAATGCTGAGATTGGGAAAAATATTATTGAGCTTTTTGGTTGCGATCGTTCTTGCAAAAGCTGATGATCTGGGTGATCTGAGCCGTAAAGTGATCGAAAAATGGCAGAATTCTGTGATCACAGTCAAGCTTGTCACCGAGATCTATGAATCAGAAAGGAAAGTAGAGGTTTTGGCCACGGTGATCGATGATGCCGGGCTTGCGATCGTATCGCTTTCCAGTTTCGGCTCCGGATATGGAATGGGTGATGATCAGCTAAAGATCAAGGACCTGAAAATGATCATGCCGGACAATACTGAGATCCCGGCCAAGATCCTGCTCCGGGATCAGGATTTTGATATCGCATTCATCCGGCCGATCGAAAAAAGTAAGCAGGTTTTTTCAGCGGTCGATCTTCATGATAGTTATGAACCGGAGATCATGGAATCCTATGTCGCGCTTTCAAGATTATCAAGCGCGGCTGGATATGTCGCGGCTGGATCAGAAGGTCGGGTGCATGCAATAATGAAAAAACCACGGCTTTATTTTGTGCCGGATCTTGTAACCGTTATCGTAACCGGTCTGGCCACTCCCGCTTTTGCGATTGACGGCCGTTTGATCGGTATAATAATGCTT
>MEUM01000117.1:2910-5594 GCA_001771735.1 Caldifarciminota bacterium RBG_13_43_14
TTCCCTCCTTTTCTAAAGGAGGGTAAGGGTGGATTAAAAATGATTTGCTTCAGCAAAGGGGGACGAAGGAGGATTATAATAATTGTCTTAATAAATATGACTATTTTATTCATGACTAATGATATTAATGGCCTGCACTGGTGTCAATAAAGAATGTAACCATAACTTAACAAAAGCAGCCTGTCTGGTTCTGTTAAGTTTTAATTATAACAAACCGGGCGAGCTTTTCCCGGTATATTAATGCTTCCTGATAACCCAGTTCAATAGCAAAGCGCGCACGCTCAAACTGAGTTAGTTTGATACCGCCGGTATTGATGTTCATGAGCAGGCAATGGGAAGCCTTTGACACGCTGAAATCAATGAGGCGTGAGAAAACATAATCAAATACCTCAGTTGCGACCGATCTCATATTGAATTTTGCGTTACCTGCCTGTGTACTTGTAAGGATTTCCGATTCATAATTTATATAGCGTAATACATTTACCGCGATAATTCGGGTAGCACCGAGATTTACCGCTACGTCCACCGGAACCGGGTTTACAAAGCCGCCATCGACTAAAATGCGTCCCTGATAATGATGAGGTATAAAGACAACCGGTATCGAGATCGCGGCGCGAACTGCCTGCACCAGATCGCCTTTGGTGATCACTAATTCTTTATGTTCTTCGATATCAGTTGTGACGGCGGCATATTTGATCGGAAGCTCCTCGATCTTTTTATTACCCAGATATTGGCTAAGATGTTTTACTATTGCTTTACCATTGATCAAACCACGGGCATTGAGCCTGATTGGGAATAAGGAATTCTTCTTTCTTCCATCTATCTGGCAGGCAATGTCTTCGATCTCTTTGACCTGGTAACCCACAGCGTAGAACGCCGATACTAAAGCGCCCATTGATGCTCCAACAACGAGTTCCGGTTTGATATTTAGTTCTTCAAGTAATTTGATGACGCCGATATGGGCATAGCCTTTAGCCGCGCCGCCGCCTAAAACTAGTGCAAGCATGGATTATTATATTGGGTTTCATTTATCAATCAAGGCTTTATACTTTAAAGCGGCCTTAGATTGTGCGATTTATTGGTAGTGATCGAGTATACTCGATAATTATATGCATGAGCCGAGCAAGCTCTGCCACTACAATCAAAAAACCCATGAAATATTATTATAATCAGCCTTTTTATCAGCGTAATCTATTGTAAATCACCGTAATCGACAGCGTGCTTGTGCTGGAATCTTGACTTTTTTTTGAAAATATAGATAATATTGTTAATGATGAGAGATTATGCAATACGCCTGGTTCGAGAAAAACTACTGAATACCAATCTATTCAAGCATTGTCTGGCCACCGAAGCCTGCTTAAAGGAGCTGGCGGCTCAATTTGGCGAGGATCAGGAAAAATGGGGTTTAACCGGGCTTTTACATGATATAGATTATGAGGAAACAACCAATCAACCCCTGCGTCACGGGATTGTAGGAGCTGAATTCCTGGAAAAAGTCGGTATTGAGTCGGATATTGTACATGCGATCAAAGTTCATGCCGGTCACCTTGCGCCAGAAAGCAAATTGGATTGGGCGCTTTTTACCGCTGATCCGGTTACCGGGTTGATCGTTGCCAGCGCCTTGATGCATCCAGATAAGAAATTACAGTCGCTCGATAATGATTTTGTCATGCGAAGATACAAGGAAAAGCGATTTGCCGCCGGCGCTAACCGTGAACAGATCGCTTCGTGCAGCAATCTCGGCTTAGAACTTGAGCAATTTATTGGTTTATGCCTTCAAGGTATGCAAAAGATCTCTGATCATCTGGGTTTATGAGAAAGATAATAACATTTGAAAATGTTATTATCCGGCTGAAAAAATATTGGCAGGATCATGGTTGTTTGATACTGGAACCATATAACTCAGAGGTCGGAGCCGGTACTTTTAACCCGGCGACTTTCATACGTGTCCTTGAAAAAAAACCATGGAATGTATGTTATGTAGAAACAACAAAACGTCCCAGGGATGGAAGATACGCCGAAAATCCACATCGGGTACAGCAATATTTCCAATTCCAGGTAATAATGAAGCCGTCCCCGGAGAATATACAGAAACTATATCTGGAATCACTGCAGAATCTCGGCTTCAAACTGAATGAGCATGAAATAAGATTTGTTGAGGGCGATTGGGAAGCACCGACACTGGGTGCTTGGGGATTAGGCTGGGAAGTATGGCTGGATGGACTTGAAATAACTCAGTTCACATATTTCCAGCAGGTTGGTGGTATTGATCTTGAAGTTGTTCCGGTCGAGATCACCTACGGCCTGGAAAGACTGGTGGTATTCTTGCAGGAGAAACAATCGATCTTTGATATAGATTGGAACAATAAAATCAGCTGGGGAGATGTTTATCGTCATAACGAGATCGAATTTTCCAAGTACAATTTTGAGATCGCCGATCCCGAAATTTTGAACCACTTTTTCAAACAATATGAGAAAGAGGCAATGCGCAGTTATGATGCCGGTCTGGTGCTGCCGGGTTATGATTATACGATTAAATGTTCGCATGTTTTCAATGTTCTTGATGCCCGGGGAGCAATCAGCATATCGGAGCGAGCCAATATGATCGGACGAGTGCGCACCCTTGCCAGCCGGGCAGCAGCGCTTTATCTTGCGCAGATCAGTACTCCCGACGCTGATGCTGG
>MEUM01000118.1:0-7586 GCA_001771735.1 Caldifarciminota bacterium RBG_13_43_14
GGTTCTGATAAATCTCGGGGTCGAACTCAATGAATTAAGAAAAACCATCGAAAGTTCGGTTAATTTCGGCACTGGAGGAAAGCTCGACGTACCACTTTCCAATGATGCGCGGCTGGCCTTGAATTATGCCATGGAAGAAGCGAAAAATTTCGGTCATTCCTATGTCGGCACTGAGCATTTACTGCTGGGAATAATTCAAACCCAGGAAAGTCTGGGCGCTAAAATACTCGAATCAATGGGTATGGATTATGACACGGTAAAGAATGAAATCATACAACTGCTCAAACCCGAAGGCGTCATGACCGGGAAAACCGCAAAGGGCAAAACGCGCAGTTCAGCACTGGATCTTTTTTCACGTGATCTTACCCGATTAGCTGAAGAAAACGAACTGGATCCGATCATTGGCCGGGAAAATGAAATAGAACGCGTGATCCAGGTGCTCTCCCGCCGCAAAAAGAACAATCCGGTACTGATTGGTGAGGCCGGTGTTGGGAAAACTGCTATTGTCGAAGGCCTTGCCCAGGATATTATCGCCGATAATGTGCCGGACTCGCTGCGCAATAAACGAGTGGTTGCCCTTGACATGGCATCGATAGTTGCCGGTACAAAATACCGAGGTCAATTTGAAGAAAGGTTAAAAGCGGTAATTAATGAAGTTACAAAGAATAAGAACATAATTATATTTATTGACGAACTTCATACCATAGTCGGTGCCGGTGCAGCCGAGGGGGCTATCGATGCCTCCAATATGCTCAAGCCAGCTCTGGCACGTGGTGAATTGCAATGTGTGGGTGCAACTACACTTGAGGATTATCGTCGCTATATCGAAAAGAACGGCGCGCTGGAAAGACGCTTTCAGCCGATAGTTGTCAATCCGCCGACCGTACAGGAAACAATAAATATTTTACAGGGATTGAGAAAAAAATATGAAGACCATCATCTGATAAAATATACTGAAGAATCATTAGCGGCTGCTGCGCATCTCTCCGACCGTTATATAACCGACCGTTTTCTTCCGGATAAGGCGATCGATGTTATTGACGAAGCCGGTGCCAAAGTCAAACTTTCGAAAATTGTGAAAAGTCAAGCAAGGATAGAACTTGAAGCTAAATTAAGCGAAATTCGTTTGAAAAAAGAAAAAATGGTCTCGGATCAGAATTTTGAGGAAGCAGCTGCGCTGCGTGACCAGCAGAAACAGCTTGTGACCGAGATGAACGAAATAGCAACCGGTCCCGCACAGGAAAGACCGGTAGTAATCGAAGAGGATATTGCATTTGTTGTATCACGCTGGACGGGCATACCAGTTTCCAAGATCGAAGAAAAAGAGTCAAATCGACTTCTGCGTATGGAAGAAGAATTGAAGACAAAGATCGTTGGCCAGGATGAAGCGATCAATGCGATTGCCAAAGCAGTAAGACGCAGCCGGGCCGGCGTTAAAGATCCAAAAAGACCGATTGGATCTTTCATATTTCTTGGTCCCACCGGTGTCGGCAAAACTGAGCTTGCCCGACGCCTGTCCGAATTTATGTTCGGTGATACAAATGCATTAATATCCCTTGATATGTCGGAGTATATGGAAAAATTTAATGTCTCGCGTCTGATCGGCGCGCCGCCTGGATATGTTGGATACGAGGAAGGCGGGCAGTTGACCGAAAAAGTTAAGCGCAAGCCATATTCAGTTGTTTTGTTCGATGAGATCGAAAAATCCCATCCTGATGTCTTTAATATTCTTCTCCAAATCCTGGAAGATGGCAAGTTGACCGATTCATACGGTCGCCGGGTCGATTTTAAGAACACGATCATTATTATGACCTCAAATATCGGTACGGCGGGCATAAAACGGAGCGAAGGTCTCGGCTTCACAAAATTGACACCGGATATGACCTATGACAGCATGAGATTAAAATTGCTAGAAGAAGTGCGTAAACTTTTCTCGCCTGAATTTCTCAATCGTGTCGATGAGCTCGTGGTATTCCGACAGTTGACAAAAGACCACATGAAATTGATCGTTGATATTCTTATCAAAGAGGTCGAAGACCGGCTCAGTGATAAAAAGATGGGCCTGGAACTTGATGAATCGAGCAAGGACTTGTTAGTTGAGCAGGGATTTGATCAGGAATACGGTGCGCGTCCTCTAAAAAGAACGATACGACGCTTAATCGAGGACCCTCTTTCCGAAGAAATATTGAAAGGCAATATCAAAGAGAACAAGCTAATCAAATTGATCCGTGTAAATGACCGGATCGAATTTAAGCAGAATTGATACTAATACTTGCCCTTCTCCATTACACAATTGCGGGTGTTGATATTGATGCCCGCTGGACCGATGCAAAGCTGATCACCGACGTTTCAGGTCTTCAGATCGGCAATGAATTACAGAAAAATGATATTGAAAAAGCAATCGAAAATCTGACCCGACTAAAACTGTTCAACTTCATCAACGTTGATACATCAATTGTCGGTGACGGTGTCTTTATCACGATCCATGTCACGGAAGCTCCTTTTTTAAAGCATAATCCTGAATTCATCGGCAATAAAAAATTCAGCCGTAAAACATTGATCAATGCTATCGAATTGAAAGAAGGACAGGTCGCCAACGAACAAACAATCAGCAATGCCCGGTTCAAGATTCTAAACATGTACGAGGAAAAGCTCTATTATAAAACCACGGTCCGTGATAGTTTGAATGTCGATTCACTTAACAAAGCCGAACTGCTATTCCTGATTGAGGAAGGCACAATCCCCAAGGTCGGTAAGATTCAGATCAGCGGGAACAATTCGATACCGGATAGTAAGATCAAGCGCAAGATGAAAACCAAAGAAAGAGGTTTTCTACGCAGCGGTAAGCTCGATATGGAAAAACTTGATGAGGATCTGGTTCGAGTAGCCGATTTTTATAAGGAAAAAGGATTTCTCGAAATAAAAGTGGATGAACCGGTCATCGATGTCATTGATGATCGATTCGTGATCACGATCACCGTGACTGAGAACAGTATTTATTATGTTGGCGGTATTACTTACAATGGAAACGAAGTATTCAATGAAGAACAACTTCGGCGTCTATGCCTGATTAAAAGTAATGATGTCTATAATCTAAAAAAAGCCAATGAAACATTACAGGAATTCATGGTTGCCTATGCTGACGAGGGATACATATACTGTTCGATCGTTCCCAATGAAAATGTACGCGACAGCATTATCGATATTGAATATGTGATCAAAGAATCCTCCCCCGCCGATATCAACCGGGTCATTATAACCGGTAATCGCAATACCCGGGAAAAAGTAATAAGACGCGAAATAGTGACCATTCCCGGACTGCGTTTCCGGAGATCCCAGGTATTGCGAAGTATGCGTGAGATCGCCAACCTTGGATTCTTTGAAAATATCGAACCGGCGACCGGTGCCCCGGACGACAGCGGAAATATTGATCTCATTTATTATGTAACTGAAAAACAAGGTGTGGCTACGGTCGGTGCCGGTATTTCGTATTCAGCTCAGGACAAGCTTACCGGTTATTTCGAGCTATCCCATCCCAATATGTTCGGTCGTGCCCAGAGATTATATACCAAGTTCGAGATCGGCGGTCGATTGACTAATTATCAGATCGGATATACCGAACCATGGCTTTTTGATACAAGAACCTCGACCGGCATTGATCTATACTATACTAATCGTTTCTGGGACTATTATACTAAGCGCGACATCGGATTTGCAGGCCGTGTTACCTTTCCTTTTTACCTTGACTATACTCGCTTCAACTATAGTTTGCGCACTGAACGTACTCAGATACTCAACATTTCAAGTTCCTATAATCCGCCCTCAAGCGGATACAGTCTTTATGACGATACAATACCAAAATGGACCATGGCCAATTCTTTCGGTTTAACCCGTGATTCACGCGATTTTATATTTAATCCATCCAGCGGTACTTATTTATCGCTGCAAACCGAGTTTGCTAAAAAATTCTTATTCACCAATATCGACTATAATCGGGTGACATTTGAAGCCCGTGCTTATTATCCAATATTCTGGAAATTCGTTTTAATGGGCAGGATAAAAGCCGGTATCGTTACCAGTGTCGACGAAGTGCCGTTCTATAAAAGATTTTATGCCGGTGGAGTCGGTGACGATGGAGTACGTGGTTATTCTGATCGCTCTCTCTCCCCGGTCGTTGATGGACGCACGGTCGGTGGCAATGCCATCCTGATCAATAATCTCGAGTTGAAACTAAAATTATCATCGAGTCTCGCCTTTTTACTCTTTTACGATGCCGGCAACAGTTTTCCGTCATATAAAGATATAAACATGCACGAGCTTTATCGCGGCATCGGTGCCGGCGTCAGACTTGAAATACCAATGGTAGGAGTACTGGGCTTTGATCTTGGGTATGGTCTGGATCGTGAGCATAAAGGTTTGGAACCCCACTTCCAGATCAACCCCTTTGGTATGTTCTAATGCAAAAATTTCAGTCTAAATCATTTATGGAGGCTAAAATGTTCCGTTATACGGCATTTTTCATTGTTCTCGCAAGCCTATTTGCATCGGCAAAAGAAACCAAGATTGGTTTTATCGATTCCGAAAGCATCTTTCGCGAATATCACGCTACGGCCACAGTGACAAATCAATTTAATGAGTTTATCAACACCTACCGCGATTCGGCGGCAACGCTTAAACGTAATATCGAGCAAATACAGCGCGATTTTGAAGCACAAAAACTTGTACTATCCGAAGAAGCCCGATTACGAAAGCTGGATGAGATCGAAACCCTGCAGGCTAATTATAATAAGTTCCTTGATGAGATCTTTGGCAGCAATGGAAAGATCGAGCAGAAGAACGATGAATTAATGACCCCGCTTCTGAAAAAAATCAATGATGCCGTGCAGAAGATCGCGGAACTGGAGGATTTTAAGATGGTCGTCGACTTGACTGCTGATGTATTCTATGCTTCGGACGAACTCAATCTTACGACTCTTGTTATCAACGAGCTCAATCTTGAATACGGTCCCCAGACAACCCCCGGTACAGAAAAAAATAAAGTGATCGCGATTATGCCTTTAAGGGAAGAGAACAAAGAAGCGAGCGATGCCAGTCTCAGCGAACGATGTCATATCGAACTATATCGCGCAATCGAGCCATTCAAACAGAAATATGAAGTTATCGCGAGGAATGAGGTCAACAGCGAAATTGTGCGCAATAATTTTGGTAAGGATATGGACGAAAATCAAGCCCTGCAGGTTGGACGCCGGCTGATATGCGATTACATTATTATCGGCAGAGTATCAAAATACGCAAACAAAATCGAATACACGATCTCGCTGCGTGAGGTAAGCAGTGGTCAGGAAATTATTAAAATGACTAACACGATCACTGAGGAAATTAAACTATCGGAGAGTTTGAGTAACGATTTAAGATCAGTGATCGAAAAAATACAGAAATAATTACAGATACTAAATTCTCTTAATCACCATTAAAGAAAGTTCAATTCTTAGTCGTTACCTTGTTGCTTTTTTATCTGCTTAATGATCTCCCGTATTTCACGATTAAACTCATCCTGAAAGATCAGGAATTTTGCCCGCTGGGTAACGGTCAATACCGCCCACATCTCTTTTGTTTTGTTGATCTGATCTTCAAGTTTACGCCGGTGCGCATGTTCATAGCGCTCCAGTACTTCGTTTATTTTTTTATCATCAACATTCTGTTTTACCAGGTCTTTAAGTTCATGTAATATCGCTATTTTCTCTTCATTGAATTTTTTCTCGATCTTATGGAATTCATTCAATTTAGGGAAAAATACTACGGCCTGTTCAGTGGTAAGATCCAGCTCTTTAGTGAGCTTGTATATACGCACTTTTTCAACAAGCTCGCCGGGATCATCGGTTGCGAACGTTAAATTCACCATACACAACGATAAGGCTGCAATAATTATTAATAACTTCACAAAACCTCCTTAAATTTCCGTTTCATTATCAGCATTTTACGTACCGATCAAGTACATCTCGGTCAGCTTCTTAACGAATGTTTTTTGCTCTCCGGCGCTCATATCAAATATCATTTGCTCGTTGGTCTCCATAGCCCATTCTTCCAAACCGTTCAGATCAGCAATAAGCTCATCATCGATCAACCCTTTAAAAGTAAGGCTGGCAATATCATTATCTTCAAGCAAAAACGATGCGGGAACCTCGATCTCAAAGGTTTTTGGTTGACGGGAAATGAATACTAATAAGATCATTGCCGCGGCGGCCGCAGCTGGAATTAAAGCCCATGCAAAATACCGGCTTGATTTCTTTTTTAGTGCTGGTTGCTTTGCCAGAGCCTTAACCGATTCAAACCAGTCATCCGAAGGTAGATCAACGGCATCTTGATCTAATATTTGATAGACCTCCAAAATTTTTCTATAAGCCTGGCGACAATCGTTACAAGCTTCCAAATGACTGGAGATATCAAGCGCTAATTGTGCATTGACCGTTTTTTCGCAAAAATCCAAGAGTAATTGACTGCATTTGCTACAATCGATCATATTAATCCTTTCAAATAATCTCTCAGCTTCAAGATTGCCTGATAGTGATTTGCTTTTGCCGCTCCGGTCGTAATGCCCATGGCCTCCCCGATTTCTTTGAAAGTATGGCCCTCGAAATGCCTTAGGATCAGAGCCGTACGCTGTCGATCAGGTAATTTCATCAAGGCCTCATCGATAATCTTTCGGGCAATGATCTTATCATGCAGGGATTCAGGATCAACATGTTGTTCACCGATTGATTCATGATATGGGATATGGCTTTTTTGACGCCGTTTATAAGATATGCAGGTATTGACCGCGATCCGGTACAACCAGGTGAAGAACTTCGCTCTTTCATTGTATTTGCTGATATTACGATAGATTTTAATGAAAACATCCTGAGTGATCTCCCGGGCATCAGCTTCATTGCGTATGAACCGATAACAGATTGAATATACCGGGACCCGGTATTTGTCAAAAAGCCGGTTAAATGCCTGTTCATCTCCCTGTTTGATATCATGCACCAGAATAACATCATCATCACCTTTCATTGTAATTAGACGCTATCGGTTATCAAAAAGGTTTAAAGAGAGCAATGATACAAGAAAGATCACAGAGATTTCGGGCATTTTCAGAAATTACATAAATAAAAATGATGAAACAGGAAATAAATGATGGGTTCGATCACGCAGAAATAACTTTGAGCAGACTATTCTTCTTCTTCAGTAAAAGGTTCGAATTCGTCTAGCTGCGCACCGCAAGCCGGGCAAACCCATTCTTCAGACAGCTCTTCGAATGTTGTACCTGAAAGTATACCATTATCCGGATCGCCGAAGCCGGGATCATATAAATACCCGCAAACAGTGCATTGCCATTTTCCGACCATAGGCCTCCTTAATTTTAAGCATTCTATTTAATAAAATATTATCTGTCAAGCGGTCTGAGCAAGCTCGACCACTACACCATGGAACCGGTTTCTTGTAGTGGCAGAGTTTACTCTGCCAAGTCAAGAACGTGATGTAAGTACTTTCTCATACAGCTGTTTATAAAGCCGGGCTGACCGGTCCCATGAAAAATCAAGGACCAT
>MEUM01000118.1:7595-16600 GCA_001771735.1 Caldifarciminota bacterium RBG_13_43_14
AACTAGCTTTATTATACTATCTTCCTGACAATACAGGTAGCTCGCCCTTTCAAGCGCCTTGAGCAATTCGCGGCTTTCATATTCTGCAAACGAGATCCCGCTACCGTGTTCGCTATCCTGCTCAAGATCAATGACCGTATCAGCCAATCCTCCAGTCGCCCTGACAATTGGTATTGAACCGTATTTAAATGCAATCAATTGACCAAGACCGCAGGGTTCATAACGTGAAGGCATCAGAAAAAAATCGCTGCCCGCATAGATACGGTGAGCCAGCCGGTTATCGAATTTCAAATGAACCGAAACCTGAGCCGGATATACATTCGAGTAATTTACCAATTTTTTCTGCATTTCAATGTCCCCGGTCCCGAGGATTACAATATTGAACCCGAGATCGATCATATCCTCGAAGATCTTGAGCAAAAGATCGAATCCCTTTTGGTCGGCTATTCTTGAAACCATGCCAATAAGCGGACCCGCAGTGTTCAGACCCAGTTCTTCGGTCAAAGCGGCTTTATTGCGTAATTTACCTTTAATGTCCTGATAGGTATAATACAGCTCCCGGTCACGCGACGGATCCCATATCATATAATCTAATCCATTGACGATACCAACTAAATGCTGACTGCGTTTTTTCAACACGCCTTCGAGACCGAATCCAAATTCTGGTGTCTGTATTTCCCTCGCATAATTCTCGGAGACGGTCGTCACCATATCGCTGAACACTATACCGGCTTTTAAAAAGTTAATATCACCATAATACTCCAGACCATCGATCGAGAAATGCTCCGGCTCAAGACCAAGCAGGGGGTATTTAGTCGAAGGAAAACGACCCTGATAACCGATATTATGTATCGTAATAATGCTGTGGGATGTGGATCCGCATTCGCGAAGGTAAAGGGGAATCAAACCGGATTGCCAGTCATGGCAATGAACAATGTCGAAATTACGCGACTTAATAAACTCATTGACCGCTTTGCAAAAAAGTGTGAACCGTTCACAATTATCAGGATAGTCGCCGTTTGAATCACCATAAAGTCCGCCGCGGTCAAAGAACTCAGGAACATCGATGAAAAAGTAATTATCACGTTGCCTTATTTTGACCTTAAATCTCTTGCCAGCCATAACCGATATCGTCTCAATGACCGGTGCATCAATCCCTTTATATTTGGGCATGAATACGGCTGTTTCGACACCGATTTTATTGAGATGTGAAGGCAGCGCGCCAACAACGTCGGCCAGGCCACCAGTTTTGGCATAGGGTACTGCCTCGGAAACTGCGAATGCAGCTTTCATTAAAGAATGTTCTTTAGATAGGCAGCCGATTCTTCAGGTGGTGTTGGATTAATATAAAAGCCTGTCCCCCATTCAAAACCGGCAATATGAGTCAATACCGGTATTATCTCGAGATGATAATGGTAGAAATCTATTCCCCTTAATGTTATCGGGGTCGTATGAATAATATAATTATAGGGTGGATTATTTAATGCCTTTTTCAATCTCAATAAACCATCTTTTAGTATCGTTGCAAGATCATTAAGTTCTTCATCAGTTGCATCTTCAAAATTGCTTTTATGATTCCGTGGCAGTATCCAGATCTCAAAGGGAAACCGGGGAGCGAACGGGCAAACCATAATAAAAGAATTGTTCTCACTGATCAGACGTTTGCGATCCTTTGTTTCCTGAGTTACCATATCACAGAATATGCAGCGGTCCCGATATTCATAATACCTCTTTGCGCCATCCATCTCTTCTATTACACGCTTAGGTATGACCGGCATCGCAACCAGTTGTGAATGATTATGCTCGAGCGAAGCTCCAGCGGCTGCACCAAAATTTTTGAAGATCATTATATACCTTAATCGATTATCGTTCTTCAGATCATTGAGCCGTTCTTGATAGGCATGGACTACGGCCTTAAATTGATCCGGTTCAAGATCGGCAAGATCGAGTGAATGATCATTAGTTTCGATGATCACTTCATGCGCACCGACACCGTTCATCTTATCGTATATACCTTCGCCCCGGCGCTTGATATCCCCTTCGATCAATAAGGCTGGGAATTTGTTCGGGATGACCCTTAATGTCCAGCCGGCTGTGTTCGGTTGCGTATTCGGGGCACGATAGGCCATGATCTCAGGAGGTGTGGATGATTCGTTCCCTAGACAGAACGGACATAACTCGGGTGCGACTATTTTCTTTTCTGGTGTATATTTGAAATCCTTAGGTCTTTTCGCTCTTTCGGTTGAGATTATCACCCAGCGACCCAGTACTGGATCCTTTCTTAATTCAGGCATTTAAGTTGATGTTCGGTTAGCTATTATTCCTGGGGATTATCCCGGGGTTCGTTTCCTTCTGGTGCCGGCTCAGGCAGAAGGATCTTGATGTCCGCGTCGGTCTTAATCTTTGCCAGATAATCATTGGCGATATTACGTTGTTTTTCTCTGAGAATATTCATCTTAATATGCTCTTTGACCGTCTCAAAATCCTGGAAATATTCCGGCGTCCGCTCGATCAGTTTGACGAATCGATATTTGCCGTCATCAGTTTTAAAGACCTTGCTGATCGCATTTATGTCCATGGTATCAAAAACATATTTGTCAAATTCATCGGGTGACACTTTTTTCCGCAAAACACCGGTGTCTCCCCCTCGTTTCGCCGTTGGTGCTATTGAATGTTCGGTTGCAAGTGAGTCAAATTTATCCGGTATTTTTAATGCGATTTTACGAAAATCTTCAGCCGCTTTTTTCGTTTCAACTATTATTTCCTGAAGTCTAACTGTAGCCAGGACCCGAAATTCGACATTATGGTCTTTATAATACAGTTCGACCTCATTATCCTCTACGCTTACCGGATCAAGGACGATCTTTTTATATAGACCGTTTTCAAAGAGTTTTCGTACATTGTTTTTCATGGCATTTATGTATCCGTCATTGAGATAATACTTATTTAGCTCTCCAAGCTCGATCTTCAAATGATCATCGATCATCAGGTCGATAAGTTTGACAAACTCTTCCGCCTGATCGATATTAAACTGACCGAATTGCGGCTGTATTTGGTTTCGCTTGACCACTTCCCTTTTGAATATTTTAAATCCATTAATTACTGCCATCAACGGGTTTGTATCAGCCGCGGCAGAATCGGATAGCACTTCAAAATATGTCTCAATCTTTGCTTTCTTACGTAATGTAGTGACAAGCTGTTCATCGACCGACTTCATTTTTTCGGCGCGTAAACCGGTTACCAGCTGGGCGCGTACTTCATCAAAGGTGCGGTAGCGATCGGGCTTATGGTCGGTCAAAAGGTAAACACCATATTTCCCCTCGGATTCGTAAACCCCGACGATCTCATTTAATGGTGCTGCAAAAAGCACACTATCAAGCGGAGCGGGCTTTGTGCCGCGGTATAATACACCGAAATTGCCTCCGTTCTTTCCGTTGAAAGCAGTCGAATACTGCTTAGCCAGAGTATCAAAACTTGCCATATCCTTTATCAATGAGTCCAACAATACGGTTGCCAGGCTTTCGGATTCCACGATCAATTCTTTTCCCCGTATTTCCTCGCGCAACAAATAATTCTGCTTGTTCGCCTTATAATATTTTTTCATTTCCTTTTCGGTCGGCTCAGCTAAGGCAACAACATGTACCGAGCGCACTTCGTCGATCAACATTGCGCGCCGGGCTTCGATCCATCCATCTCGGTACTCATCAGTATCAGGTACTCTCTCTTTGAGGGCATTGGCAAAAATAAGCCTTGAAAGTATAATATTATCCAGCATTCCCCGCTCATCCGCCTGACGCATACCAGAAGATTTACCGGCCTGTTCGTCAAGCTCAAGCCGCGTAATCGCGTAGCCGTCCACGGTTGCGACATAATCCTGATAATTCTTTTTAAAACACCGCTCCACCCCGGTCAGGGCGAATGAATCCAATGGCGGTTTGCGGAACTTGGTAGCAACTATTTCATATGCCTTTGCCGCATTTAAAAAATCCTCTTTCATTTCACGGGCAAGGGCTAGGCGATAATACAACCAACCCTGATCTTTCTTGTATTTAGCGAGAAGCTCATCATATAAAGCAACGGCTTTTGCAAAGTCATGCATTTTATCAAAATACAAATCGGCTCTTTCTATTTCCCAGGTATATAGAGCTTTTCCCTGGTCGATCTTTCCTTCACAATACTCCAATGCCGCCGTATAATCGCCGGCGAGCACAAGATTTATATAATCATTTGGTAATACCATTACCAATAGTAAAATCAAATTCATGCAACCTCCTTATATATTTAACTATAATGTTATCTAAAATAAAAAGGCTGTCAAGCCCTGAAAAACAAACAGCAGTTTCAACCAGAAGAAAAAGGAGAGAGTTCTTCAGGAAATTGCGTGAGACTTAAGTGTATCAAAGTGAGACGAAAATAGAGAGTGAGACAGAGCGATATCGAAAACTCATAAGATTCCATGACTTAATTTGATAGTTTCTGGCATGAATATTGCATATTACATAGACAGCTGATCTTTGACAATTTATCTTGACATAATTCTCAAGATGAGTATGATATAAAGGGTTTTCTTAATATCGCTGATGCGATTATTGATTGTGCCTTAAAACCCCAAATTTCAGGGTTGCTTGAACAAGTAACCAGCGAACAGTGAGGCACAGGATAATAGTTATAAAAAATCGGCTTTAAAGTCGATACAAGGAGGTTTTAAATGAGAAAGGGTTTTACCCTTATTGAGCTGATGGTCGTGGTGGTCATCATCGGTATTCTTGCCGCAATCGCCATCCCGAATTTCATCAGTATGCAGAAAAGAGCCAAAGAGGCATCGGTCAAGAATAATATGCACACCATTCAACTGGCGATTGAAGATTTTTCAACGCTGAGCGAAGGTTTCTATCCGATCGATTTAGTCCAGACCGTTGCCCTAGCTTCAGGTCTCGGTATTATTCCCCAGTCAGTTGCCGGTGCTGAACCTCTAGTTGGCCCACCCTTACCAGCGAACTTTCCGCTTGTTCCAACCTCGATAAAGAACGTGATCGTTCCCGCCAACAACACGGCTCAGACCGCTCATCCGGCGGCCGCTTGGGCTGCTGCCCTTGCCGGCAGTGCCACTACTGATTTTATGGATGTACTTGGCAATGCTGCCGCGGGGACGCCTAGCAACTGCGTTCGCTATATTATCAGCGGTTATGGTGTTGATGCTATGTTAACAATCACCATGACTTCAGGTCAGTAATTGTAATAAAGATAATGACGGGTAAGCTTAATACTTACCCGTCATTATTTCAATAACACAATTTGTACACATGAACACAAGACCAGGGTTTACTTTAGTAGAATTAATGACGGTGGTCGTCATTATCGGCATTATTATCGCAATGACTATTCCCAATTTAATTGATATACGCGCACGAGCGCTGGAAGCGAGTCTTAAAGCAAATATGCATGCCGTGCATCTTGCGGTAGAGGAGTTTTGTACTATCGCCGATGGAGTATATCCGGGTGATTTAGACACGCGTATAAGCCAGGTATGCTCAAACCCTTCTGATCAATCATTGGCTGATGGCCGGCGAATACCACCTTTTTCAGATCGAGCATTATTAAGACCTCATACTGGATTAAAAAACCCCTTTAATGCCGCAGAATTTGTTGTTGATAATTTACTAATATACCCGCCTGTACCTGTACCACCGAGGGGATGTACTTATTATTCGTCATATTTGCAGGACGGGTGCACGCCAAGCGCACCTGGCCAAATAGCTTACAGTTTTCGTCTAACCGCTTATGGTCATTCCGGCCCCCTGCAGCTGACCTACCCATAATATTTCTGCTATTGGGAATCTAACTTTTTTTTCCCTCTTTCCAATGTTGAATAAACACGACCTTTTTTAATATAATACCTCTCACCATGGGGCTCCGGAGGAATCGAATCGAGAATTCCGACTTCGAGCAATTCCGCAATCCGATTCGGCATGAATCCATAAAGCACGTAAAATTCTTGAACTTTTTCATTTAAAAACTTCAGGTCGAACTCCATACGCAATCTCCTTATATAATTTAATGCAATCTCTTTTTCTTGCGGATTATCCGTGTTATTGAAAAGATCAGTCCAAAGCAGCATTGCGGTTTCGAGATCATGTATTTTCAAATGGGCAACAAAAGCTGCCCAGCGTTTAGCCATGTCCGGGGCGCCAGGTTTGAGCGACGAAATCCGAAAATAAACCTGCGCGGTTCGGTATTCCTTTAGAAACGTATAATGAATAAAAGCATACATAAATGGATAATGCCAATCATCCGGGTTTGCATACATTCCTTTTTTTAATAGAATTTTTGCCCGGGCTGGATCATTGGCATCATGGGTCAACATCAAACCGCCTAATGTATATGCATAACTAAAATGCGCATCCAGGCTTGTTAGAATATCAAGAATATGATACATTAACTCATATTTCACATCAGTCAAACGATGTTCACCATAATATTGAATAAAACGAAGCCACACAATATCCGCGAATAACGTATAGAAGCCAAGGGAAATAGTATGTAGAGCATTTCCTGATGGGAAATACATAAGTTCATTGACAAACTTATGTTTGTCGTGCTTAAGGTCCAGATCATAAGCCAGTATTATTACCATCACGGCTAATAATACAACAAGAATAGCCGCTTTCATCTTTGCCCTATTTTAATTCCTGCTTTTCAAAAATTAGTACCGTAATATAAATCAAGAGGATAACATACAGGATTCCATAAGTAAAGCCAAAAATCAATCGTTCGGTTGATATCGGGAAATGGTTTACAAGCTCAATACGAAAATTCAAATTCTCAAGATTGGGCAGCATATAATAGAAGCCATAGACTAAGTATTTGGTCACCGGGATTTCGATCCCATCAGCAAGCGCTTTAAGATCGGTAGTGGCGTGACCGATAACATAAAATAGAAAACCCATAACTGAAGCGAGTGCCGGAGATGAAAAAGATGAAAACAGCAACAATATACTGAGCATCAACATTGCCTCTAATACTGTGAATGGAGCAGCAATAAATAAACGCATATCGGGTGAGCCTTCATATATTAATATAATGATTTGTTGAATGATCATCATGGCGATTATCTGTATAGCCACCAGGGCGATTAATCCAATAAATTTACCAATGATTATTTCCGATCGATTAACCGGTGAGGTTATAATTGTATATAGCGTTCGTTTCTCGTATTCTTTGTATAATAGCTGAGAACCGATATAAATAACGATTATCATGCTAAAAATTGTTGTAATCGCCAGTCCGACATCACGTATTATCCTTGATGTTTCCCCAAGAGCAAAAGGTTCGATAAAAATAGATACGATGACTAAAATCGCTGCAAAAATTGCCACTACAAAAAATATTCTTTGACGTAAGCTCTCTTTGAATGTATTTTCAATTATAGCAAATATTCGATGCATTTTCACTTCTTCGTTTGCTCTATGAACCAATCTTCAAGCGATATTTCATCGGTTTTTGTATTTTTCTTTAGAAGTTGGTTTAACTCCCCAACGTTTTTTATTTCACCGTTAATAATTATCCCAATACGATCACACACGGCTTCGGCATCAGGCAAAATATGAGATGAAAAAAAAATCGTCTTACCTTTTTTCTTTTCTTCAAGAACAATGTCTTTTATCTCTTTTCTGCCGATTGGGTCAAGGCCGGTTAGCGGTTCATCCAATACAAGCAGAGCCTGGTCCGCAAGCAATGCCTGTGCAATTCCAATGCGTTGAAGCATACCTCGGGAATAGCTGCGTAGAAAACTATTAGCTGCTTTGGTCAAACCGACAGTTTCTAATAATTCGGTGATACGATTACGATAATTCTTCATGTTGTGCAAAAGCGCATGGATTTTTAGAAACTCATATCCGGTTAAATGTTCATAAAAATAGGGTGATTCGGGCAAAAAGCCTATATCTTTTCGGGCATCCTGCGAACCAGCCGGATGACCGAATACCTCTACCCTGCCTGAATCGGGTCTAATCAAACCGGTAATTATTTTGATCGTGGTTGTTTTTCCGGCTCCATTAGGACCTAAGAAACCAAAAACTTCGCCTTGTTTTATTTCTAAGTTAATGTTATTTAAGATTATTTTTTTTTGGTGCCAGAAATGTTCTTTGAATGATCGGCAAACATTTTCGATTAAAATTGCGGTTGGCATATATTTAGTATATTCAATTAATTATGTTTGTAAATAGGATAATCATAATATTGTCACCACGAGAGCCCCGTACTTGATACGGGGTAGAAAAGGAGCTTTTATAAGCACGGAACTAGAGGTTAGCCTTGCAAAGCAGACCTGAAGGTCTGCACTACAAACTCTAGAGCTGGATCTTATTATTCATTAAGTCATTTATTTCTTTGTGGGAGCGGCTTTCCAGCCGCGATGAAAAACGCGTTTAGCGTTTTTTCAATGCTTGTATTTTCCGATAAAGAGTCGCTCTGCCAACTCCCAGTATTTTCGCTGCCTTGCGGACATTCCCGTTGCATTCGTTCAGTACCCGCTGTATTTCATGCACCTCGATCTGATTAAGACTCGGCTGCACTGACAACCCGGGCAAACCCAAATGCTCTAATTTAATGTGCGGTGATTCGCTTAATATTACGGCCCGCTCGATCACATGTTTTAATTCTCTGACATTTCCCGGCCAGTGATATTGTTTCAAAGCATTCATTACCGATACGGTCAATTTTCTCTCGCCGATATTTTCCCGTTCGCATATTTGCTTTAAAAAATGATTGGCCAGTATCGGTATATCTTCTATCCTTTCCCTTAATACTGGCAGAGAAATTGGAATTACGTTCAACCGGTAAAAAAGGTCTTCCCGGAAATTCTTCTTGCTGACTTCATTCTGCAGATCTTTATTGGTCGCCGCGATCAATCTAACGTCAACCTTTATCGATCGCGTTGAACCCAGAGGGACTATCTCTTTTTCTTCAAGCAGACGCAGTAGCTTCATTTGTATAGCCTGCGACGC
>MEUM01000118.1:16801-18245 GCA_001771735.1 Caldifarciminota bacterium RBG_13_43_14
CCAACGCAGCGCCTCATCCGGTTCAGTGGTTGCTGACACTTCATAGCCCTTTTGCTCAAGGGCATAGGAAAGCCATTTGATCAAGCTTTCTTCGTCATCAAGTAAGAGAATTTTGGATTTCATCCACTAAATATTTATTTCTTACGTCTGGTAAAAAATTCATTAACCTCAAGTTTCAATTGCGGGGTAATACAAAACTCTCTAAATTCTCCTTTAGTACGCAATGCGATCCCGAGCTGAAGATTTATCACTCCCATTCTGGACACGGGAACGCGCCAGTGCGCATTGACACTATGTTCATTTATGCTTTCGAGATACCATGGATTGTACGAATACGCGATACGGTATGGTCCCTCACTAAAACCGATCTGAAAACGCAGCGGCGAAAGGAAAGGATCATCCCATATTGACTTCTCGATAATCACGATTGCATTACCGTTAAATAATCGAGGAACGGCTTTGAAAGTCAAACGCAGAGGCAGATCAAAGGTTGTATCCGATGATGGTTTGGTCATATCGAGTTTGCCAAGCCCTTCAAAGCCGATACTCGCAAATCGATATTGAAGACCGCTTGACAATATATAACCCCGATATTGATAATTGAATGTATCAACTAAAGAATAATCACCGATTAAATAATCCCAGACTTCCCGGGCATTGCCAAAGAGATAGCCGGCACGAAATGCGCTGCGGAAATGACCAGATGATAGTTGCACCGTGCTATTGACCTCCTCAATACTACCCATCCCCTTAAGATGCAGGGTCAGATCATTTTCTTCATAATACAGATCATAATCCTGATTGAACCTTTCCTGATTGCCAAAACTTATCTGAAGATTACGGTTGATCGGGGCTGACAGCCTGAAACTGAATGGGTTGGTCCAGAATATTGAACGTATATTCATGCCCTCGTTCAAAAGACTGAATTCAGGTCTTAAAAGAAGGGTTAGCTCGGCGGTACTTCCAATATCGATCAGGGGTTGATCGAAAACTGAGCGATCTTCGCCCAGTCCCCCAAGGGAAAAAGCGGACGCCCTGAAAATAAATACTGCGATCAAGAGCTGGCTCATTTTGGTCTCCTAACGTTCCTGCGGCGGGGATATATAACCGACATTAAGATGATATGAGTGATCAACCAGTTTCATATTAGCGATATCATAATTTTCCGGACTCATTATAATAAAAAAGCCGAAATTTGAATCAGGATGTTCGATAATATTTTGAATGTAGCGCACAACATCGATACGGATGATAGTATCGGCAGCGCTGTACCTTTTTAGACCGGTTAGCGGTCCAACCTCGGTATCATAATCATCGATCGGCTCTTTAAGTTCACGTATACCGATTTCAATAGAATCACGACGTGTCCATATTTGATCTATTCGGAAAACCAATTCTGCGTATACCGCTTTTTTATTAACCAGAAGTGTATCAAATAAAAACT
>MEUM01000118.1:18278-21544 GCA_001771735.1 Caldifarciminota bacterium RBG_13_43_14
TGCGGGCTAGTTCTATGTAATTAAAACGTATTGTCAAGGAATCCCCACTAATGATACCATAGCGTATCGAATCGGTTTCATAATCAGCGCCCGGATCATCCCAGTATGTGGTTTCTTTTTTCAGTAGCCAGCCGGTATGATTCTCTTCAAAATCTGACGTCAGGAGATGTAAACTGTAAGCGATCGTATCATTTTCAAAATCCGAATTGACTTTTAAGATCAGTTTAATTTCATCAAGCCCCTGATAGGTCGTGTCGGGAAAATCAAATTCCAGCAAAATCCTCGATTCATAGTCGTTATTCTTGCCGATGACAAGATTTGATGATGAACCAAGCTTGGCAAAACGATTATAAAAGGACAAGCTATTATAGAAGTCAAGCTCAGTATATTGGGCACGGAAATCACCCCTTAGATCAAATTCTTGTTCACCGATCGGAAGATTATTGCAGGCAATAAATAGCAATAAAACAATAAAGTTTAGTCTTTTCATGATTTTATGATAATCAGATAGAATGGGAAGTCAAGAAGTAAAGCAGAAACTTGGACACATCTTATGGTGCCCGAGAATTCCCTTGAAGAGCGAATGAATACGATTCCTTACCATGTTTAATTCTTTGTTGATAAGATTGCTTCGTCGTGGAGCATGTAGGGCAAGGCTTTAGCCTTGCATATGCAAACCTGAAGGTTTGCCCTACTTTTTATTTGGTAATTAGAATTTGAATATTGATTGGAGTTTGTGGAAGGCCAGTATCTTAGCCATATAAGTCCCGGGTAAAAGATCTTCCTTATTTCCGGGATAAATCGTACTGGTATCAACGGTAATGACCTTTACCACCGTTTCAGTTTTCATCTTCAATCGTAACTCGTACCAGTTCGCTTCAGGATATAGCCGCCAGACAAAAGAAGGACGTGCATCGATCAGGGATGTATTACCGGGTATATAAATACATATCTCGGCTGAATCATAGGGCGCTCGAAGTGACACTTTTCTCACAATTTTTTCAGCGCCAATACCCAAACTGAACAACTTACTCTGAAACTTCAACATTAACTTTGACCGCGGTAATAACGGTAACCGGAGTTTGGGCAAGTGAAATGATAAGCAAGAATGCAATAATCATAACGTTTTTCCTTTAAATCAATTATTCGATTATTGATCAGTTAATCAAAAATCGTAATAGGTAAGTTTTTCCTAAATTGTAGCGGTCGGATTTATCCGACATGACAAAAATATCCGAAAATTTGTGCGATGAATCGCACCGCTACAATAATTGCTGCGTTTTTTATATCATTTTCAGGAAAAACAAAACTATTACCAAAAATCTTGCTTACATTCTCATATTACAAAGCCATCATATACATCTAAGTATCGAAGTCAAGAATAAGACCGTACTCGCTAATCGGTACTCGGTAATCGGCAAAAAATTGATGCTGGATACGTCTGGTAATTAGTAATTGGTATTTATGTAATCGGCCCTTCAACTAAATATGTATCGGAGAAGTGGGAGCGGCTTTCCAGCCGCGATAGATTCATCGAGCCCAGGAGGGCTCTCCCACATAAGTCTATTAAGAAGTAGTGCCGAGCTTTAGGTTTGCACTACAGTGCTGCTCACTTTCATTTGGCAATCAACCCCTACAGCTTACTTTTAGCTTTTTGTTCTCCCCTGCACCCTTCTACTTCTGTAGAAATCCTACTTCCCACTTATTAAGCTATCAAGTTCTAATTTGATTACCGATTACCGAGTACCGTCTTTTATCCTTGACTTGGCGGTTATTTCACATATATTTACATGTGCCAAACGATGGTTCATTGAGTACGATCATACTGGCGGCGGGTATGGGGAAGCGTATGCATTCGCAAACCCCTAAAATCCTTCATAAAATACTGGGAAAAGAAATAATACTATTCGCAGTCGATTTCGCCCGTGAGATCAACAGCCAGGAAATAATTGTTGTTGCCGACCAAAATATTGATAAAGTCAAAAAAATTATCGGTGGCGGCATCAAATATGTCTTGCAATCCATGCCGCTTGGCACTGGTGACGCCGCCCTGAAAGGGGTTTCCAAAGCAAAGTTTAATAACATCCTCATTGTCAACGGTGATATTCCAATGTTGAATCCAGCGACTATCAAAGCAATGATTACCTTTCATAACAAGAAAAAAGCTGCGCTCACATTCTTAAGCTGTAAGGTTAGGAATCCGGATGGATATGGAAGAGTGGTCAGAAAATCTTCCGGTGATCTTTGTGGAATTGTCGAACATACCGACGCCAGTGCACAACAACGCAAAATCATTGAGATCAACGCCGGTGTCTATTTTGGCGATCGCCGGGCGATCGTTGTCGCGCTGCATAGTGTCGATCAGCATAATCAACAAGCTGAATTTTATCTGACTGATATCGTCGGTGTATTTTTAAAAACAGGTAAAAAAGTTTTTGCCCATAAGATTAATGATGAAGATCAGATCATGGGGATCAATACAAAATATGATCTGGCCTGTGTCCGTGAAAAAGTTAAACAAAAATGGTATAAGGAATTAATGGAACAGGGAGTTTTTATTGAAGACCCGGCGAGCACAACCATTGATCTTACCGTGAAATGCAGCCGATATGTTCATATCAAGCCGAATGTAATAATTGAAGGGGAAACGACAATTAAAGAAAGAACGGTTATTGACCCTTTCACCTTTATACGCAACGGAAAACGCATAAAATCGCGCAAGAATGTCTGAGAAAGAATCAACTTCTAAAAAACGAACCCACTTTCTCATCTATACACTGATCATAATATTGGCCGCGTTTCTTGTATCCATGATCATGGTCCTCACGCGTGAAGATCCGGAAGATGTATACCGTAAGAACAGTAATATCCGGGTCGAAGTCCTTAACGGCTGCGGTGTTGACCGCACGGCGATCAAGGTGACCAATCAGCTCAGGAAACAAGGATTTAATGTAGTCCGTATCGGTGACGCACTAAAACAAGATTTTGAAGAGACGGTCATAATCGAGCGCCGGGATGAAGAAATGAAAAACGCAAGGTATTTTGCTCGATACTTTAGATGCGATAATCTGAGCAAAGATATTGATCCGGCTCTCTATTTGGAAATAACAGTTATTATCGGAAAGGATTATAAAAGAATATTTAGAAATGTCGAAAAAGAACTTTGATCACAAAGCCAAAAAAATTCCTGCACACGAACTGGCCCTGGAAATGGCAAAAATGGCCAATAATAAAAAAGGCTCAAAAACCATAATTTTTGATCTGCG
>MEUM01000118.1:21586-27195 GCA_001771735.1 Caldifarciminota bacterium RBG_13_43_14
TGTCTCAATGCTTCATACCCGTGCGATCGCCGAGCATATTAACGAACATGAAAAACCTTATCATATTGAAGGGCTGGAAAGCGGTTACTGGATATTGCTTGATTATGTTGATGTTATCATTCACATATTCACCCGGGAAACCCGGGAATTCTATGGTCTGGAAAGATTATGGGGAGATGCCCCGATCCTTGAACTAAAAAATGATCAGACCGAAAATTAAAAAATCACTAAGTGATCTATTCCCTGATGAAAAAATCGTTGTCGATACTGTCCCCCGCGGCAAGCAAGGCGATTATTCTACCAATCTCGCTTTTTTGCTTGCCTCAAAAAGAAACGATTCACCAATAAATATCGCAAATGAAATCGCTCCTAAAATAAAAATCCCGGCAATATCCCGAATTTATGTGGAGAAACCAGGATTTGTGAACTTCGAGATAGATCGTAACTATCTTTTAAAACATATTTACGAAAATGAATTGTCTTTTAATATTGACAATAGCCGTCGGGTTTTAATCGAATTTGTCAGTGCGAATCCTACCGGTCCCATTAATATCGTCAGTGCCCGCGCCGCTGCGGTCGGCGACAGCCTGGTCAGGTTGCTGAATAAAGTAGGTTATGATGCTCATTCTGAGTATTATGTGAACGATACCGGTAAACAGGCTGAAATGCTGGCAATAAGCGTTGCCCAGCGTATCCGGGAAATACATGGTGAAACTCCGGAGATCCCTGAGAACGGTTATCATGGAAAATACTTGATCCCGCTGGCTGAAGATATTGCCGCACAAGGTGATATAAAAGCCGATAAGTTAAAAGAATATTCCATAAACTATTTCGTCGAAAACCACCGGAAAACATTGTCCAGGTTTGGGGTCACTTTCGAATGCTGGTCACGAGAGTCTGATATTCGTGCAAAACAATATCCGGAAACCGCTCTCAAAAAACTCAAGAATACCGGCAAGACATTTGAACAGGATGGCGCTATTTTCTTCAGGGCAACGGATTTTGGCGACAATCGCGACCGCGTTCTCATAACTTCTGATCAACGCTCAACTTATTTATTGAATGATCTCGGCTATCATATTCATAAGATCGAGCGAAAATACAATCAATTAATCAATTTACTTGGGCCGGATCATCACGGACAGATCAAAGGTCTGATCGGCGGGATTGAAGCCATGGGTTATCCGGCTGAGTTCATAAAAATCATTATTATCCAGCATGTCAGTTTTAAAAAAGAAGGCAAGGCAGTAAGTATGTCAAAAAGAACCGGCGAGATTTTCACTCTCGACGAATTAATCGATCAGGTACCAAAGGATGTGATCCGTTTCTTTTTCTTGATGAGATCATGTTCGCAACATCTTGATTTTGACATCGATCTAGCGCTCAAACAAACCGATGAAAATCCGGTTTACTATGTTCAATATGCTCACGCCCGGATAATGAGTATAATCAAACATGGTCTCGACCAGGGTATTGACATTAGTGCTGAACCTGAGCTTGGATTGATCGAACAACCGGAAGAAATCAATTTGGCAAAACATATCGCCCGCTATGATGAAGTGCTCGAGGATGCAGCCCGGGCCTTTGAACCGTTCATGGTCACCTACTACCTACTTGATTTAGCCAGAATTTTCCATTATTTTTATCAGAAAGTGAAGGTAGTTAGTGAAGATAAAGGATTGAGCCGCGCAAGAATATTCTTGATTCAAAAAGCCGCTCAAGTCTTCAAACAAGGTCTTGATATTCTGGGCATCAGTTGCCCGGACAAAATGTAACCTAAGGAGGTTAGATGAACCTTTCGAGTTTGCTTACAAAAGACCGGGTTAATCTCATGATAAAACCCGGCAAGAAAAATAAAGTTATCGAAGATCTCGTCTTCCTGATCAAAAAGGGCAGCGATGCCGAGCTGATCGTTTCAACGTTAATGAAGCGAGAGGAACTCGGCTCAACCGGTATCGGTAAAAGCATTGCGATACCTCATTGTCGCTCGCTTGCGGTGGATAAACTGGAGATCGCAGTCGGTCGAACGACCAAGGAGATCAACTATAATGCGATCGATAAAAAACCTGTATCTTTGATCTTTTTGATCATCGCTCCTCCGCAAGATCCAGGCAATCAATATTTGTTGACCCTCGGCAAGATCGTGCAGATCGCAAAAGAATTAACTAAAAAGGATCTGGTGTTCAAACCACAGACACCCGAAGAATTCATCATTTTAATAGGACAGATCGAGAAGGACTTAAAGAAAAGGAAATAGTATGGCATCTGAAGTCGTTGAAATGCATCTGAAGTTGCTCTTTGACCTTGATAATCTTCTCAGTGATATGGATGAACCGCATTATAAGGAGATCGGTTTTAAGATAGAAGATGAAGAAAAATTATCACTGAGCCGGGCGCGTCAGGATCTTCTCGGTAAGCTACCACCGGAGATCGCCGGCATCTATGAAAGGTTAAGGAAAAGATATCAGAAGGCAATAGCGCCGGTCGATAATGGTTTTTGTTTTGGTTGTTTTCAACAATTACCAACCGAATTACTGACCCGCATCAAAGAGATTAATACCTGCCCAAATTGTGGAAGAATTCTCTACTGGCGCCGCAAATAACACGCAAAAACTCTTACTCATCCTGATCGGTCTGTCAATATGCGTTAACCTGATCTCGATAATCGGGTTCTCGCTGCGTGATTGGGATGAAGGTGTATTTGCACTCCAAGGACAATGGCTAACCAGTGGCTTTAGCCAGGGCAAACCCTATAATTTTCAGACCCCTCCTCTATACCCAGTGATCGCCGGTGTAGGAATGCTGCTGGTCAAAGGCGATCCTATGATCCTCCCGGTTTTTTCTTTTCTTTTCTCAATCGCTACTCTGATCATTATATACTATTTGGGCAAACATCTTTATGGCTCAGAAACAGCTATTTTTGCAATAGCCCTGTTCACTTCGACTGAATTATTCTTTTTCTTTTCGAAGTCGGGACTAAGCGATGCGATGTTCCTATTTTTCTTCTCTATTGCTTTCCTGAACATCGTACGCAATAAAAAGGGCCGGATGAAATACTTCATGTTTTCGGGTGCGTTCATTACCCTGGCAATGTATACGAAATATTCCGGCATTGTTTTACTTGCCTATGCAATCATTACCGGCATTATTATGGGTATGCACAAAAACTGGAAATGGTATGTTTTTCAGATTGCGATACCGATCATATTGTTCAGTCCACTTATTTTCTTGTATATTAAATTTACCCCCGGGACAAATATTGAACAGCGATTTGCCGAATTGATAGGGATCAACTATCACAATCATCTCTATTATCTGATCGCGTTCGCTCCGGCACCGGTCATTCTGGGATGCAGCGCTCAGTTCAAACGCAGTAAAGAAAACCTGAGCAATAAAATAATTATTTTCTCGATAATAATTTACTTTATTCTTCTCGGGCTGTACTACCCGTATTTTCGGCTCGATTATCCCCTGATTATGTTGATGGCGATAGCCGGAGCCAGCTTGAATATTCAGCCCGGTTTAAAAAACTGGATCATACTTGTCACCGCCATAATCGGTATTGCATTCAGCGTACCAACGATAATATACCAGAACCGTATCCCAGTACGCTATGCCAATGAAGTAAAAAGATATATCGGTCAAGAAAATATAAAAATTCTATACAGCACTGTTCCGCCGAATATCGAATACTATCTGCAGGGAAATTTTACGGTCATGGATAACCATCCATGGTTCACGATCACGGAAACATATCCAGTATTCAGAACCGGGCATAGAATATTGTACCGGTCAGAGAACGAACTGAAACCGGGCGAGGAAATTCTTATCGCCCATGCTTCGATCAACGATTCGATCAAATCCGTCTTTCCTGATATATTTACAAAATCTCAACTAATACTCAGTTATAAATTCATTGATGCACCATTGTATCAAAAGGATATTTTTAACCGACCACAAGAACAACGTTTTGAGCTTTATAAGCTCAAAATAGATGATCAATCCCTGGCCGATAAAATTTGGCAAATGGGTTTCAAAAAGGGAATTTCGGTACTGGTTTATTGATTATTGTGGTTAAATTAATAGTTATCATAGATAACAGTCATAAAATATCACTGTAATCTTTTTAGTATCTTGGTAATCGAGAGCGCGATGAATAATTTTTCAGTGCTCTCATTATTTTATCTTGATGACTTTCTCGCAATAGGTTTTATCACCACAATCAATCTTCACAAAATAAATTCCTGCCGGGAGAACCATATTACGCGAATCCAAACCATCCCAAATAAGTTCCCCGCTGCACTGCACTTCAAAATCACGCACGAGTTGTCCAGCCACGTTGTAGATCTTTAAACGACTGACTTGACCGCCAGGCCGACGATAAGTTAATAAGGTTCTCTCTTTAAAAATGTTAGGTAATGCTTTAACGAAAATAGATGGCGGTCCAATAACTATAGCATTATCACTGATCGCTGGATAAAAATCGGAATTACTATTGCCACTATTAAAAGGATCATAACGGAATTTTGGCCAATGGAAGCGATCATAATCAAGATCAAAACAATAGAATTTGTATTCGTTTGAACCAAGCATCAATTCCAAATAGCCGTCGCCATCAATGTCAAATACAGCCGGAGCCGATTCAAGGCGATTGCCAAGCCGGATGGGGAAACCCGGTGTATATGGCTGATCAAAGGAATAAGCATAGATATGCCAGTCAGTTGAACCGACCAGTATCATCCGTACCGAGTTGCTGCTTTGACTAATCACCGCTGGCAGTTTTGCATCATGAACAGTATCGATCATTGCATTGCATATATTTCCAAGTGAATCGAGAACAACAAAACCGGCCTGATGACCGCAGATCACTTCGGATTTACCATCGCAATTTATATCGCACAATATCGGACTCCCTTCAACATCGGCAAGGGCACCGAGGTATTTAGACCAGACAATGTTGCCGTCGGCATTTACCAAATATACGAGTTCCGTATTATCAGCATAAAATGCTATTTCCAGCCGATCATCGCCAAGCACATTGCCGAGCACGACCGAGTATTTAAGATTGCCCGTCTGAATATAAATTGGAAATGGTACCATATATGATCCGTCCGAACGCCACACGTATAACGAATCAGAACCGCTTCCACCGCAGCAGATCATTTCCGGATTACCATCACGATCAATATCACCGATCGCAAGGGTGCCAAAACCACTACCGGGTAGATCTTTTAATAACCCGCTCGGCGAATAAAGACCGTTACCAATATGATCAAAGGCATAGACATCAGCATTTAGTGTCCAGACAAAAATCTCAAGATCTCCGTCCAGATCAATATCCGCAAATACAACCGAACCAAGAACTCCACCAGGCAGGGACTTAGGCCATCCCGGCATGATTTGTCCATAATGGTTCAGTATATAAAGGTTATTGGTCGAACGCCGCGCGGCGAATGCAAGTTCAATGAAACCATCATTATTGATATCACCAAGGGCAGGCGAAGACCATACTTCAGCCGGGTAAATCGAGAAAAATACACTGCTGTCCAGCACCGGTGTCCCGTCATAATGCCAGGCATAGACAAAGCCTTCTTTCCCGCACACGGCGA
>MEUM01000119.1 GCA_001771735.1 Caldifarciminota bacterium RBG_13_43_14
GCATATTATAAATACTGGCATCATCACAGATCACTGTCGATTTTGATTTTGCCTTGACCCTAGAATAAAAATTGGCTTCACGAACCAGCATACCGGTAAGATCGTATTCAGCATATGCGTTTTGGTCAAGATAAACTTCTCTGGGATAAGAACCGGATGCGATCCCAACCCCGATCTGAAAGATCGACTGATAGGTGGGTGGCAGCGTCGCGTATGTCGTGCCTTCAAAGTTAATGCTTCTTTCCTCAGCTTCCCGGAACCACTCTTTATACCGTTTAAGATTTTCTTGAACGAAATTCTGAGCTGCCTGGACCATCTGCATTCCACAACGAATAGCCGGCATAACTTCGCCCGCTTCAAGCACGGTTGTAGCTCGCTTGCTCAGATCATGATTATTAGCCGCGAACAGCGCAATACCGCCGTCACCAGTATCCTTTATCGGAAGGCCGCCGTATTTCGCAACCACTGCCAGCATTGCTTCCTGAAAATAATTACGTATCTCGCTTTCAATCTTTGCATCACGCAGTTTTGTGCCCATGAAGGTCGAACCCCGGATATCATAAACCAACACCGAGACCAGTTTGCGATATTGATCGATGACCAGCGGGTTCACCTTTTCTTTGACAATAACTGACTTAACCTCTTTTTCTATCATCGAGACATTACCGCCGACTGCTTCCTCGGCCAGATACCGGACTTCCTCGGCGGATGCAATCCCGGAAAGCTTGGGATAATACTCGATCAGTTCTTCCATGACAAAACCAGCGAGCATTGGTAATAGCACTTCGTTTATGGTCATTTGATAAGCTTGATTTATTGAATCAAGGTCGTATTTTTCCTTTAAGAATCCAGTAGTCCGGTACTGGTTCATGATCTCATTTGTTACACGATCGTTCTTAATTGATGGCAGCGCAACTTTCAATGTATCTTGTAAAAGCTCTTCACTGATCGAGATCTTCTCGTTCATGATCAGGATCAGTAATGGATCCCAATCATTTTTCGTAATGAACTTTCTGAGATCAGCTGCCTTAAAACTGATTATATTCAGGAGATCAACCTCCTTTTTCATAAGATCATCGTATTCACTTTTTAATCGCCGCAAATCATAGCCATCGCTCATGATGCTCCGTTTCAAATTCTTCACAACCACATCCAGCTGTTCCTCCGTTGAAAAATCCTGAACCATGTTCTTGATCTCTTTTTCATGGTCATTTATATTTGCTTCACTTTTCTTGATGAGCTCGCTGATCTTTTTCTGCAATGATAGACTGTAGTTCTTTATCGATCCACGTATCTGTTCGCATCGTTCTTTAAAAATATCTATTGTTTCTTTACTTGTTTCATCGTCCGGGAAGAAAAAATGCGCCTTAAATATTTCCCGTATGTTTTCCTTGGAAAAATATTGTGCCTCACGGATCTGTTTCAGAACCTCCTGTTTGGTCTCGGTATAATTGGTTGTCAATGTGTTCTTAACCAGTTCGGAAAAAAGTGGTTCTGGCAAACCAATACGATGGATCGAACGGGTCAGCATTTTTATCATTTCCGGCTGAGAACATTTGGGTATCAAAGGCACTTTTTCATACGTATTAACAATCAACACATCGTTGATTGCGATATTTTTAGTAAGGGAATTTCGAACATAATTAAAAAGTTGATTTACAACGATACTAAAACGCTCGCATATTTGTATCTTTTTGTCGATCGGCTCGCCATGAATCATTTTGCCCAACATATCACGCAATAACTTACGATTGACGATCTCAAAGATCAAAACTCGTTCGGTAGCTCCCATCACAAATTTTTCATATATTTCAAACAAATTGTTGCTATATCGCTCAAAAAATGTTTCCCATTTATTGACCTGGCTTTCGTCCTTAAGAAATTGAAGATAATTTTCAATGAATTCCTGTTGAAGAGTAAAGATTTTTCGACCCAGGTATACCAATTCCTTACCGCCGCGCTTTTCCAGTATCGTAACATAAGCTGGGTCCGGCGTAATCTTCTTGAAGACTTCCAGATACCGGCCAAAACTCAGCGCATCGCGATAGGTCTTTCTAAGTCTTTCATAATAAGGTGTTTGCAGGATCAGGATCTCTTCAAAATCACTTCTTAACACGATACTTTTCCTTTGCGGCCAGGTGTTCCTTATAGGTAATCGAAAAATGATGTCCACCGTCGCCGCGCGCAACGAAATACATATAATTCTCGTTGCTTGGAACCAGTGCGGCCTTAATCGAACTCGCGCCCGGTGAACAGATCGGACCTGGCGGCAGACCGATATTTAAATAAGTATTATATGGTGAATCGAATTTAAGATCTTTTTCAGTAAGCCGTTGTTTTTGACGGTATTTCTCATAATTCCTCATTTTCATCGCGTACAGTACGGTTGCGCAGGATTCCAACGGTTTATTAGCCTTAAGCCTGTTCAGAAAAACACGGGCGATCACTGGTCGTTCTTCGACAAGCTTTGCCTCTTTCTCGACCAGCGATGCAAGCGTCAGTACAAAAAACAATGAATCCTCTTTTATGCCTAACCGGTCACGATGCTTCTTAAAATTATTCGTCATGGTCATCAATATTACCGAATCGCTCTGTAATGCATTGAATGCGTAAGTATCCGGGAATAAAAAACCCTCCAGGGTTGTCGCGTTGATGCCCAGGGCGGCGATGAATTTCGCATCGCGGCACAGAGCACTTATCACCTTTTTATTGCCGATGCCGTTAGCATTCAATATCTCAATGGTCTCATTTATGGTCAAGCCTTCAGGGATAGTGATCTGAATGTCCGAGGCACGACCGTAGCTCAATTCATTTATCACATACAAAGGATTCTTATATTTATAAAGGGTATAATTACCGGACTGTAATTTCTTTTCTTTGCCGCTCAGTTTAAGAATAAAAAGGAATTCATCGACATTGCGCACGATCTGATTTTCCTTCAAATTAATCGCGATCTCACGCGCTGATCCACCGCTGGGCACGACCACCTCAGTTGCTCCAATATTCAAGGGTTGTATCCAGAAAACAATCAGTGCGGTGAAAGCGACGATTAATATTCTTGTTATTTTCATACTCGGTGGGTTGCCAGATACTCGCTTAGCATGATCGAAGCTGCAATTGCATCAATATCCTTTTTGCCTGGTTTTATACCATAATCTTGCATCGATCTCACCGCCAGCCGGCTGGTGAACCTTTCATCCCATAACCTGATCTCGACTGTGCATTCCTTCTGCAACGCACTTACGAATTCATTGATCTGCTGGCTCATGCGGGTAGGATTACCCTTGTGATCGATCGGGTTGCCGATCAACAGCAAACTTACTTGATTTTCAACTATTAAACCTTTCAGTATTTTGATGAGTTCTCTCTGCGTTTTTATCTCGATCGTATCCAGCGGTTGAGCGATAATGCCCAGAGGATCGCTTACTGCAACTCCGATGCGCCTTTCGCCGTAGTCCATCGCCATGATCCTCAATTTCATCTCCCTTTTTTGATCAAGAAAATCAATATTATTTAGATTATAGTGATTATAATAAAAGTGTCAATGCAATGTCAATAAGTTTTAAGCTTTCGAGGGCCAAATGCGACTTCTTTGTATGCGTCAAATCGATCATAGATTATTATGAAAATTCCTATTGACAACTGTATTTTTATACAGTATAATATGTCAGCTAAAAGAAAATATACTATGAAAAATACCATTCTTACTAAACGGCAACAAGAAATATTCGATTTTGTAATTCGTGAAATAAGAGATAAAGGATTTCCGCCTACAATAGCAGGAATACGTGAAGAGTTTTCCTTTAAGTCACCAACCGCAGTTAATGACCACTTATCCGCCATAGAAAAAAAGGGATATATAAAAAGACATTCCCATACTTCACGCGGGATAGAAGTAATTAGAAATCCCGAAAATGGAAACAATATAATCAAAGTACCCATTTTGGGTTTTATTGCAGCTGGTGAACCAATTCATGCTATTGAAGAACCGCAAGATACAATATTGATCCCTAAAGATGAGCTCGGTAAACATGGAAAGTTTTATGCTTTACGGGTTCAAGGTAATAGCATGATTGATGAAGGTATTTTTGATGGCGATATTGTAGTGATACGGAAACAAGAAACCGCGAGTAATGGACAATCTGTTGTCGCAATTATTGACAATGATCATGCGACACTAAAAAAGATTTATCGTGAGAATAATAGAATAAGATTACAGCCGGCAAATCCATCGCTATTTCCGACTTATCCAAAGGAAATAGAAATCAGAGGAATAGTTATCAAAATAATACGAAATTTAAACCAAGAAACAGAAAATGGAAAAATTCCGGAATCGGATCTAAAAAGACGCATTGATTACTCATGGAATTATGCAGGAGAAAAAACGAAATCGTACACGCACGGTTTGCATACTTATCCTGCAATGTTTATTCCACAAGTAGCAAGAAGGCTTTTGCAAACCTACAGTAAAAAAGGTGATGTAATTTGTGATATTTTCTGCGGTTCTGGTACAACCTTAGTCGAAAGCAGAGTAACGGGAAGAAATGCTGTCGGAATAGATCTTAATCCATTAGCTATTTTATTGGCAAAGGCAAAAACAACGCCAATAAATCCGTCAATATTAAATAAAAAGTATTTCCAATTGATTGACAAAGTTGAAAAATTTAAAACCGGAAATATTAAAACACCATTTTTTTTTAATATAGATTTTTGGTTTAAAAAAGGAGTGATTAATAAACTGGCAATAATCAAGAATGCTATCACGGATACTAAACGGGAAAACATAAGAAATTTCTTTTTAGTGGCTTTCAGTGAAACCGTACGTCTTAGCTCTAATACAAGAAATGGCGAATTCAAACTTATAAGAATATCCGAAGAAAAATTAAGAATCCACAATCCCGATGTAATAAGTATTTTTAAACGAAAAGTCGAATCAAACATACGTGCTATGAATGAATTCTATAAGAACGTTGATAATAATACGTGGACTAAAATTATGCACTCTGATTCCTCAAAGGAAAATGGCATAAAAGACAATTCAATAGATTGCATCATTACTTCACCGCCCTATGGTGATAGCAGAACAACCGTTGCTTATGGACAATTTTCAAGACTATCAGCCCAGTGGGTTGATATTCTTGAAAACCCGGACGATGCGTCGGCTATTGATAAAGAGTTGTTAGGTGGAAAATCTAATAAAGAAGCAAGTAATAATCTTGCATCAAAGTATCTGACTTTAATTCTCTCTGAAATATCCAAAAAGGATGAAAAACGAGCAAGAGAAGTGTTAAGTTTCTTTATTGATTTAGAAAAATGTCTGAGACAAGCATACAGAATACTAAAACCAAACAAATATTTCTGTATTGTTGTTGGAAACAGACTTGTCAAACAAGTAAGAATTCCCACTGATTTTATAATAACCGAACTCTGCGAAAATTTTGGATTTTTGTGTGAAGACATTTTCGTCAGGAAAATTCCCGGCAAAAGAATGCCCTCGCAAAATTCTCCAACCAATATTACTGGTCAGCAGGAAGAGACTATACTTAAAGAGAGTATAATTATTTTGCGGAAAAGATAGACCGTAAAAAATGACACTGGCTGAACTGAAAAGAAGATTAAGAGCATTAAAAAACAGAGGATATATTCCCTCAAAGAGGAAAGGCCCCACCGGGGTCGGATACACTTTTGAATCTGAGTTAAATCTGAAAGAGACAAATATAGCAATCCCCGATCTCGGAGGTAGAATCGAACTTAAAACAACAAGAAGCAATTCCAAGTCTTTCGTCACTTTGTTTACATTTAATAAATCAGTTTGGCAAATCCATCCTAAAAAAGTGATCGAGAAATATGGTTATTTTGATGAAAATAAGCGGCATTGTTTATATGTAACTGTCGGATTTGAAACTCCAAATAATCAAGGTCTATTATTGGATATGGATAGAACAAATAAAAACCTGCAATTGAAAGATACATCTGGATTGCTACTTGGGAACTGGAAAATGAGCCATATTATTGCGAAATTTCTTTCAAAAATGGGAAGGTTAATAGTGGTCTTTTCCGATACACGAAAGAAGAAACCGGGTATGGAAGAATTTTTCTATAAAAGTGCCTACTTGCTTGAGAATCCGTCGGATGATAATTTTGTTGTCGCCATTAGAAAGAAATCAGCTTACGTCGATATAAGAATGTATCTAAGGCCTAATGGTTCTGTTAGAAATCATGGCACTGGCTTTCGAGTCTATGAAAAAGACCTGGAATTGTTGTATGAAAACAAGGCAGCATTGATATAGCAATTCGATCTTGCCTCAAATCATATGGAGCAAATCAAATACCGTTGACTTAACGGCCAGGCTAACTAAAATAAACACATGGGCTATTTGCTCATCTTAAGACCTCTTAATTGCTTGATCACAGCCGTATCGGTTGTTGTCGGTGCCTGGATCGGATTACCTAGGATTTTCAATCTACAATTATTGATTGGCATGATCATTGGTTTCTTTACCTGCGGTTTTGGTAATGTTCTGAATGATATATATGACATTGAAATCGATTCGATCAATGCACCGCATCGACCCCTGCCAAAGGGATTAGTCAAGAAAACCTATGTAATTCTTGAGGCGATCGGTTTAGCCGTAATAAGTCTGATACTGGCGATTTTGCTCAGCCCAAGGGCTTTCATTCTCGTACTCATTGCTTTGATCCTGCTGCTGCTTTATGCCGGTTTGTTGAAAAAATGCTGGCCGGCAAATCTGGTTGTTGCGCTTCTGACCGGATTCAGTTTCTTGCTGGGCGGTATTGTCAATAATAATGTCGCCGCATTATTTCCATTCGCCTTCTCGGTATTGATTCACATGCCCCGCGAGATAATAAAGGACCTCATCGATGAAGCCGGCGATCGGGCACAAGGCGTCATTACCTGTGCAGCCAGGATAGGTTCTCAAAGGGCAAGAATACTGGCCTCAATCTATCTTGGAATGCTTGTCTTAATCCTGCCTTTGCCCTTCATATTTCAAACGCTCAACTGGAGATATATGATCGTGATACTGGTGATTGCTTTTCCGCCAATAATCTATTCGATCATGCGCATAATGCGTCAATCAGCAATCCCTGATCTGCGTGTATCGAGCCGTATCCTCAAGTTTATTATGGTCGCCGGTCTGATCGCGATGATAATTTGAACTTATGGTAGCAAAAACGATAATCCTTGGTATCGTGCAGGGGCTTACCGAATTCCTGCCGATTTCCAGTTCCGGACATCTGGCTTTGCTGGAAATGGTTTTCCGGTTCGAAGAACCAATCGCGCTTACTGCATTCCTGCATTTTGGTACTCTGATCTCAACCATTGTCTATTTTCGCAAAGAGCTGATTTTGATTTTCAAGGGATTGCTCAAGCGGGAAGCCAACAGCATTAATTACATCATCAATATCATAATCGGTTCAATACCGGTCGTCATCTTCGCTTTCATTTTCCGTAAATTCATCGAGGCTGCTTTCAGCGATATGCGGGTTATTGCGATCTTTCTTGGTTTGACCGGAACATTATTATTGATAACCGGAATATATAATAAAGGCAGTAAACCGGTGAACTGGTTAAAGGCCTTTATCATCGGTATCGGTCAGATGATTGCCATCTTTCCTGGTATTTCACGCTCCGGGACAACGATCAGCACCGGTCTCTTGCTAAAAGTCGACACCCGAACCGCTTTTCAATTTTCTTTTTTATTGTCCCTGCCCGCGGTTCTTGGCGCCAATCTCCTTGAATTAATGACGCTCGAACAAACCTTAGATCCAATAAGCGTCGTCGCCGGCATGGTTTTCAGTGCTTTGTCCGGATTGTTGGCGCTTTTTATATTGCGCCGGATAATCGACCGTCATTTTCATCTTTTTGGGATTTATTGTTTAATAATAAGCATAATACTATTATTGATATGAAAAACAAAATAATATTTTTGATAATCATGGCGCTTGCCCAAGTCAGCACAAAAACAATACGCAAGGGCAATTTGGTTATAGAAAATATTCCGGAAATACCCTCCTCGATAATCGATCAGCTGCGGCCGTTTCAGAATGTTCGCAGCGCCTATTTCTGCGATTGGCTCCTCGATGATCAGGGTATTTTGATAATCACCCGGTTCGGCGATGTCGGTCAATTGCATAAAATCGAAATGCCCTTAGGCATGCGTCATCAGTTGACCTTTTTCAGCGAGCCGGTCAGTGGCGGTTATGTCTGCCCTGATCAACGACAACCTTATTTTCTATTCTCAAAGGATACTCTGGGAAACGAGATCGACCAGATCTATAAATACAATTATCTGACCGGCAAACATGCAATGCTGACTGACGGTCGTTCAAAATTCAGCGATGTTGTCTGGTCAAACCGTGGTGATCGCTTCGCTTTCTCGAGCACGACGCGTAATGAAACGGACTGGGATGTTTATATTGGCACGCTTGCCGGAAAATCCAGTTTCATGAGACTAACTGAAAAAGAAGGAAGCTGGGATCCGGTGGACTATTCAACCGATGATAGTAAATTACTGGTGCGCCATTATGTGTCCGCAACCGAATCATATTATTATATTCTTGAGATCAAATCCAAAAAACTTACCCCCTTGAGCCCGCTTGACAAAAAAGCTTCTTATGGAGTTGCCCGCTGGGATAAAAAAGGAAAGGGTATATATGTAATATCCGATCAATTTAGTGACTTTCGGCAACTGCTGTATTATGATCTGGCAACTTCCCGGTTTGACACCATTACCAAATCAATACCCTGGGATATAGAGACCTTCCGTATATCGCCAAGTGGTGACACGATCGCATTCATCAGCAATGAGAATGGGTATAGCGTTCTATATTTAATGGACACGCGTACCCGAAGCAAGAGTATTATCAAATTACCGGTCGGGCAGGTTTTTGGCATTAATTTCAAACCGGATGGCAGCAAACTGGCATTGGTTCTTAATAACGTTAAATCGCCAAGTGATGTTTACGTGATCGATCTTAAGGACAAAAAGATAATTCGCTGGACCGAAGGCGAAACAGTCGGCATTGATACATCGAGTTTCGTTATCCCGCAAAATTTCGAATACCCAACATTCGACCGCGTCAATGGAAAACCAAGGAAGATACCAGCATTTATCTACCGGCCGAAAAAAGGTAAACCGCCGTATCCAGTCATTATCGAACTGCACGGCGGACCGGCTGGCCAGGATGTTCCATATTTTTCGCCTCTGACCCAGTATTATATCGAACGAATGGGTGCCGCGATAATCATTCCCAACTTCCGCGGTTCATCCGGCTACGGCCGGGAATTTTTGATGCTCGATGATGGCTGTCTTCGCGAAAATGCTATAAGAGACATCGGCGCCCTGCTTGACTGGATCGACAAGGATCCGGACCTGGATGCTAGGCGAGTTGCGGTAACTGGTGGTTCTTATGGTGGATACATGGTGCTGGCCTGTATGGTCAATTACAGCAACCGTCTGGCTTGCGGTATAGATTTTTGCGGTATCAGCAATTTTGTCACCTTTCTTGAAAACACCGGTAAGTACCGCCAGGACCTTCGCCGGGTTGAATACGGTGATGAAAGAGACCCGGTCATGCGCGAATTTTTGAATAAAATATCCCCCCTGACCAATGCGCATAAGATCAAAAAACCTCTCTTCGTGGTTCAGGGTAAAAACGATCCCCGGGTGCCGGTAACTGAAGCGGAACAGATCGTAAAGGCGGTAAGAAATAATGAAGTTGAAGTCTGGTATTTGCTCGCTGAGGATGAAGGCCATGGTTTTGGAAAAAAACCTAATCGTGATTATTACAATCAGGCAAAAATCCTTTTTCTTGAAAAATTCTTGTTGAAGAAATAACACATCTCCCTTTTTTTAAAAAAGGGAGATGTGTTAAAATCCTTTTTGTTTCTGCGCAATACGCTTTACGCGCTACTCCCTCCGAAGGCGGGCAGGCGTTACGCTTTTTACTATCCTGAATAAACGATCACCTGTTTGATCGATTCTGGTTTAACCTGCGCTTTCTCAAATAGTTTTTCAATGCTTTGTTTGTCCGGCGCAGTCCAGCAGCACATTGCCTGGCCCTTTTCCTGATCAATATAAGCCCGGTCCATTTTCATATCGCTTCCAACTGAAGCGCTGATCACTTTTGATCAGATCGAACTGACCTGATCTTTATTCATTGGTGGTAAAGTTATTAAGAATGTCGCCATATTAACCTCCTTTTATAGTTATATTAGGCAATAACTCCGCTCAATATTATCCTATCTCTTTGTCTAACATAAAAATATTTCATAGTAAATGGTCGAGATGCAAAGCTGTGGCTTTTACCAATTCGCGGCATATCTCAGGATGAAATCTTGACCATATTTTTTTATTTTTCCTGATATCAACCTTGATAAGTTTCCCGCATAGCATAGTGCCGTATCGTCTTTCAAACCAACGCATTAATTTCTGTGCTAATCGATAAGTTTTTTCCTTCGCCGCCTCATCGTTCGCTCTTCCACGTCCGTATTTCAAACCTATCGCCATTATGCTACCGGTGATCGCGCCACATAATTCTCCGCGCCGGCATATACCGCCGCCAAAGGCCGATGCAATGCGCAGAGCTTTAACCCGGGTCAATCCAATGGCGGGCGCAAAAGCGCTAAAAATCGACTGGCTGCAATTAAAACCCTGATCAAAAAATTTCAAGGCTCTTTTAGATTTCAATGTTCTGTTCCCTTTTAGTTTCAAAGTAAAATCCTTTTGTTATTTTAATGGCTCGAATTCTTTAAACCAGTTAAAACCCGACTCTTTCATTATTGCTATGAACTCATCATTGCCTTCGGGCATGAGATCAGCAGCGTAATGTAATCCAAAGTATCGTTGAACCGCGTTTATATAACCCTGCTCTTTGATCCGCTCAATACACTTATCGGCAAAATCTTTCCCATTGATTTTGGTGCACACCTCAGCGATCC
>MEUM01000120.1:0-189 GCA_001771735.1 Caldifarciminota bacterium RBG_13_43_14
GAAATAACCGTTGGCGCCGAACGCGTGATCAAGCAGGGCATTGAATTACCGATACAGAAAAAAACCGAGACTAAACCTTATCTTGAGGTCACTTATGATTTTGGCAGTTTCTTTATTGATGCGGGATACGAGCACAATTTTGTTAACAGTGATACCAGCGATTATTATGATCATGCGGCATCGTTTTCG
>MEUM01000120.1:201-10116 GCA_001771735.1 Caldifarciminota bacterium RBG_13_43_14
GAGATGTTCGTAGTTTCGATACGTTATGAACGCCGGAATCGCGTGCCCGGATGGCTGACACCCAAGCTCGGTGAAGAAACAGCATGGCCAATGGTCGAGCTGAGCTATGATATCACCACCCGCCATAATCTTCGTCTTCGGGTCGGTGCCGAAAAAGGTGGTCTGGTGTGTTCTGGAGGCGTGTGCCGGTTTGAAGAACCATTTCGGGGTGTAAAACTTGTATTGACCAGCTTATTTTAGGGAGGCGGCGTGAAAAGGCTAATATCAACCATTATTATTATGCTGGTGACATTAGGATTTTATATATGTATTCTCTATGGCGAGAAACTCGGTGATTTTGACGAAATAGAAAGTGTTGGATCAGTAATGTGTCTTTCTTGCATGGGATTGCAGCAATGAGGCGGCGCACTAAACCGCATTTTATTGGCCAGATCATTGCATCGGTCATTACTCTGGGGCATGTACCGGCACTTTGGACCGGGAATATATATCAAGGATTTTTGAAGCGCGGCTGCGTGCCGATCCTTAATTGCTGGGGATGTCCACTCTCATTGTTTTCCTGCCCGATCGGAGGTCTGCAGCATTACTTCAATCTTCATTTGTTTCCTTTTTATATACTTGGTTTTTTTGGCATCGTTGGGATGATCGTAGGCCGTATGGTATGTGGCTGGCTTTGTCCATTCGGACTGTTCCAGGATCTTCTTAATAAGATCAAATCAATTAAGCTGAAGCTGCCATTCTGGCTGACCTACATAAAATATGCGGTATTAGTTGTCGTTGCCGGTGTTATTGCCTGGATAACAATGGAACCGTGGTTCTGCAAGGTTTGCCCGGCTGGTATTATCGAAGCCGGCATCCCTCTTGTCCTGGTCGATAAGACCGGTGATATCAGAGCACTGGTTGGCTGGCTTTTCTTTACCAAGGTAGGCATTTTGATATTTGTGATAATTTTTTCGGTAATGATCAAACGATTTTTCTGTCGGGTTTTTTGTCCGATCGGCGCAATCTATTCACTCTTTAATCGATTTTCTTTGTTGCGTTTATCCGTTGATCCCGGCAAATGCAAGCAGCCGAATTGTAAAGTATGTGAAAAGATCTGTCCAATGGACATAAATATTTATAAGGGACCGAATCAGAAAGAATGTATTCGCTGTCTTGAATGTTTTTATCGATGTCCTAATATTGCGATTTCATTCGCAACGATCAAAACCGTATCCAGTACCGTCAAAGTAAAGGAGGCGGCATAAAGCAAACAAATAAATACTATCATTCATATCTTCATTCTGATCATGTAATTGCCAATCATATTCTCGTATCTTTTCATGCCGCTTTTATTTCATCATTACTCAATATTCCATCTGATCTTTATGGTCCGGGCGTATTACGTTTTGTATTCACTAGTTATGAAACAGTAATCTCGGCTCTATATTGGTTTATTTGTTTTCATGCCGGCGTGGCAATACACGAAATGGGGCATTATCTGCGCGCGGTCCAGCTCGATGCTTTAAATGATAATCTTATTTCTGAAGCCCAGCAACGGATGAGAAATCCATTTTTTAAAAAAATGATATGGTATATACAAATGTTCCTGACCATCCCTTATGGGAAGTTCAGCGGGATCAAAAAACAAGGGTTGACCTATTATCCTGAGGCGCCTTTTAATTTGAGCGTAGCTGCGGCCGGACCGCTTGCGAGCCGAAACTTAGCGATTTTTAGCCTGCCATTGGCCGTTGTTTTATTATCGCTGGGTTTGATACTGCACAGCGATGCCGCGATATATGCCGGGCGGCTCTGCTTGGGATTAGGTGCGGTCGGGCTGATCGATTTTCTTTTAGCCGATCCGGGTAAATATCGCGAGTATGTCTCACGTGAGAAAGTAGCAAAAATAAAATCTTCAAGTATAACTAAAAGCCAAGAAAAGGAATCCTGGTGGGATCAGGTAAAGGTTATTACTGAAATGATGAGGCGCCAGCGTATACATGAAATAACTCTGCCCGACGGCGAGCAGTTGAAGGCACCCTGGCAATTCCGCAATTGCGGTATGGGCGGTCGGCATACGGAGAAAGAATATCCGGAAAGCAATATCAGCTGTCAGGAACTGATGTTCGTACCTCTTTGCGCAAAGAATTATGAAGAAGCCCAAATGATAACTATCACTTTACAGAACCGCTTCAAGGAAGTGCTCGAGAATGAGCCGGGAGCCCGGGTCATGGGTATTGGTCTTGAAGGAGGATTAGCTCCCTATGTGACCAAAGATGCCGGTGACAAAGTTCCTGAAGAACGTCTCTGGCGTCTGGCCAAGCAAACAATACTTGATATCGGGTATGAGCCGGGTCAAGAGGTGGCGATCGCTTTCGATCATGCGGCCAGTGAATTGAGTAATTCCTTTCGGAAAGAATTCAATCAAGCGGATTCAATCGGTATGTATTATTTCTGGCGCGGCGAAGAAAAAACCGAAATGTCGCGTGATCAATTACTTGAATTATATTTGAAATCTATTAATGCTGTACCGGTCGTTTCTTTCGAAGACGCCTATGCTGAAGATGATTTTGAAGGTTGGCGTATGCTTCTTGATAAACTCGGTGATCGGTTTTTCATTATCGGTGACGATCTGGTAACAACTCGTGATTCGGCTATTGAAGATTGTGCGGATAAAAAACTGATGAATACCGCACTGATAAAGGCGAATCAGATCGGTACTTTAGCCGAGACCATGCTGGCAATGTTGGTTGCACTTGGTAAGGGACTGGAAATCGTAGTATCACATCGTTCGAAATCACCGAACGAAGATATGGAACCGCAGATCGCCTTAGCGGCTAATGCATTGGGATTGAAATGCGGTGGTGGTTCTAATACCGAGCGATTGCTAAAATACGGTGCGATAATAAAGATTATGAAAGATATGGAACAGACAATACTCAAGGAATATAAAGTACCAGCATCTCCTTTGACGAAAGATTTCCTTGAAAACTTAGTAATTACTGAAGTCCTGGCCTTTGAGGAACCGACGAATTCCGGATTACCGACCGTAGGCGTCGAGATTTGCGTTGGTATTCAGGGCAATCGTCAATACCGGCGTTTGTTGCGTTTTGCCGGTGCGACCCCTTTGGGTACCTCGGCGGGAGCGGGTGAGGCGTTACATCTGGTCGATAGTATAATTGAAGAGTCGTCTTTGGTTAAGAAGTATAAAGATCTTTTTGTCGAGAGGCCTGATCATACCTATCTTTTCAAAAATGAAATTACCCGAGAGATGATAAAGAGCCATAATAATAAGGAATTGAGTGATCTCTATTATCATGCTCAACGATTTGACGGCCGTGGCTGTCTGAACGCGGTCAGTAATGTTATGGACATCATTGCTCCCCATTATATCAATAAAAAGGTTACGGAAATAAAAAGTATTATCGAGGTCGATCGCGTCATGCTTAAACTGGAATACGAATTGGCTGCCAAACTGGGCAAGGTGGGAAATAGCGATCCGGTTGAATTGATGCAGCGTAAAGCCAATCTTGGTATGAACGCAATATTATCAATGTCACTCGCTCTTGCCCGGCTCATCGCTCATTTCCAGGGAAAAGAGCTATGGCAAGTCCTACGTGAGGAAATGAAGAAGGTGGTCGTACGATTGATCGATAAATACGGTGATTTTAATATGATCGGGCAGGTTGTTGAAAAAGAACGGTTCAATATGATCTTGGCAGAAAAAGACAAAAATAAAACGCTGGATAAAAAGATGACCTATGATGAGTTGATCGCTGTTTTACGTTTAATCGAACCGTTGCTCAAGGAGAGGAAAATAAAGCTTTATCAGGCTTTACGTGAGCAAATGACGTTGTACAACATCATCTGATATTTTCACCCAGCTGATTTGTATTGATTATTAACATAATATAAATATAATGGATTAAAAAATATTAGGAGGTTATCATGGATCGAAGAATTAAACGTGTACAAGCAAGAGAGATATTAGACTCGCGGGGAAACCCTACGGTTGAAGTAGAAGTTGTGCTGAATTCGGGCGTACACGCCAGCGCTTCAGTACCATCCGGTGCTTCAACCGGCACTTATGAATCAGTTGAATTACGCGATAGCGATAGTCACCGTTATGGTGGAAAAGGCGTATTCAAGGCAGTAAATAATGTCAATGACATTATCGGTCCGGCTTTGATCGGACAAGATGTTATTGAGCAAACCAATATTGATAAACTAATGATCAGCCTCGATGGCACGAGCAATAAAAGTGGGTTGGGAGCAAATGCTTTGTGCGGTGTATCGCTTGCGATTGCGAGAACCGCGGCCGTAGCGGTTGATCTTCCATTGTACCGTTATCTTGGTGGCCCATATGCGGTCTTAATTCCGGTACCGATGATGAATGTAATTAACGGCGGTATTCATACATTGCAGCAGGGACCGGATTATCAGGAATACATGATCGTTCCATACGGCGCGGATACTTTCCGCGAAGCGTTGCGTTGGGGGAGTGAAACCTATCATGCGCTAAAAAAACTTCTTATGGAAAAAGGTTTCAAGATCGCAGTTGCGGATGAAGGCGGTTTTGTACCGGCAATATCATCGAATGAAGATCCATTGAAGCTTATTGTCACCGCGATTGAAAGGGGCGGCTATCGGCCCGGTGAGGATATCGGTATCGGATTGGATGTTGCCGCGAGCGCATTCTATAAAGACGGAAAATACAATTTGCGTATCGAAAATAATCAACTAACTTCGGAAGAAATGATCGACCGATATGCTGAATTAGTGGGTAAATATCCGATCGTTTCGATCGAAGATGGTCTTTCTGAAGATGATTGGTCTGGATGGGAAAAGCTCAATGCTAAGCTGGGCGAGAAAATACAGTTGGTTGGTGATGATATTTTCGTGACCAATGTACAAAGGATCGAGAGAGGGATTAAAGAGAGGGTCGCCAATGCAGTTTTGATAAAACCCAATCAGATCGGTACTCTTACCGAAACTATCGCTGCCGTCAAAATGGCGCAGAAGGTAAATTGGCGTGTGGTTGTATCGCATCGCAGCGGCGAAACAGTTGATTCATTCATTGCCGATTTTACGGTCGCGATGGGCACTGGCGCATTGAAAACTGGCGCGCCCTGTCGTGGTGAAAGGATAGAAAAATACAATCAATTATTACGTATTGAGGATGATCTGAGAGAGGCTGCAATGCATCCAAGCCGGGAAACATTTTTATATTGATTTTGATGATTTAAGTGTTGAATTGAAAGCGGTAAAGGAGTGAGTTATGGAGCTTGATTTTAATGAAGATCTTGAAAAAGGGCCGTTCTGTAAACCCTATGGTCAGCTCTTCTACGAAAACCTCGAAAAAATGCCGTCGGTGCAGGTGATCGAAGGGTATTTATCATGTTTGCTTGAAGCGCAGGACCGGATACAAAAAGCGATTTCGATCCTTGAAGGGATACTAAAAAAAGGCAGCGATAAATTGAAGCAGATCGAGAAACCAATGGATCTTCAATACATGTTCGGCAAAGCGACGAGCAATCGGGGAGAAATAGAGAAAGAAATCGAGCATCTTTCCAAATATCGCCGCGAGATCGATGCGATCATTGCACAATATTCTGAAAAGGGAATTTTCAACATGCCGATCAAGGATTTCATGATGCTCTTTGATGCTGAGTTCAAGATCAGAGTGGAAAAGAAAAAGACCGATTCGGAAGATTTGTATATTACTGAGATCAATGGCAATGATTTGATCGGTTGTACTGGTTTTGACCATTTGAATAAGGTTATGTCCGGCTATATGTTATCTAAGTTGATGAAAAAGAGCGAAGCTTGATTCTGAACTCCGGTTCAGAATGACACAAAAAGTAAAAAGGGTCAGGATATTCTCCTGACCCTTTTGTTTTTCTTTTGAAATCAACGTGCATGCACCAGTTTGCGGGTTATAGTTCGTTGTTCGGTTTCCAGCTGATAGAAGTAGACTCCGCTTGAAATTGGTTTTCCATTATTATCCAAACCGTCCCACTTGATCGTTTTGATGCCAGGATCTTCGACCTGATTGACCATAGTTTTGACCAAACGGCCGCTGACATCATACAGATTGAGCTTTACTTGTTGACGATCAGCGATCGAATAGGTGAATTTAACCGTTTTGCTGAATGGATTAGGCATACTTGGCGCCAGAGATACGCCGCGCTGAATATCGTAATTGCGGTTTTCGCCAACGCCCGGTGTTACGCCATAGAACCCGCGGATCTTGACGATCGAACGATCAGGACTCTGGGCAATAGTAACCCAGTAATTGCCGTCGCGAGGATCATATTCAACACCCCGTACATTCCAGCCCGGGAACAACACTCGCTGTATCACATCGCCATATTCACGATCGAGTTCATACAAACCGGTGGAATCCAGTGTTCCGGCAGAGTTGAAAGACGTGTATATCAAGAGCAGGGTTGTATCCTGACTAGTACCGATGCCATGCGGTTCAACGGCCAGGCAACGCGTGGCATTCCAGGCGGTCATCGGAACATCAATACGAAGACTCCAGGTGCCAAGCGTATCGGTTCGGTAAATATAGGACGATGGGGAGCCGGTAAGGCGATCGGAAAGATACAGTAATCTCTGTGGTTCAAGCCAACCGATACCGATCGGATAGGTTGATGCTGGGTTAGTGAAAAATCGCAGTACGGTTCCACTGGTATTGATCTTAGATACGCGTTTCAAATTGCAGCCCGCAAACCAATAGGTATTATCGTAGGCACAATATTTGATATCAGTACCCATTGTGTCCGGTGCATTAATGTAACCGAGATAGGTCGCAAAGCTGTCCGATGTATACCTGTAGATCTTGCGTTCGTAGAAATTGGTAACCATAAGTTCATTAGTATTCGGGTTATAAGCGGCTCCATAAAGGAAGTGAGTATCGCCGGGCGCAATTGCCACCTGTTTCGGACCCCAGATTATCTCCAGTCCACTTGAGCCGACCATCAGGTTGAATTCAATATCCTGGCTATAACCACCTCCGCCGGTGAGATGAAGCGTGAACGGAATCGAGGTTCCTTCAGGGGTTGAAGCAGCTGCGCTCATGCGGAATCTTGATCCGCCATTATTTACTTTTGAACCAACCGGTATATTGCCAAAAGTGCCGACAGAATCAAGCCGGGTAATATACGCGCTGTTAGTTCTAATTACACCGGTGCAGGTCGTCACGCCGGCAGCTGACTGATTATACAGAGTGTCGGTCAAGTATACGGTTTCGCCAGGATCCCAGCGCCCATCATTATTACCACCGGGCGCAGGATCAGCAAGCAGTTTGCCGCAAATATTCAATACCGGTGTGGTTAGCGCGCCCATACCACCGGTAACTACCACGGCAAAAGCCTGTCTGGTTCCCTGAGGAACAGCGGTCCCGTTTACCCGTATTGTCCAGGTACCGGTTTCCGGTACATTGCGGCGCACGTTTTCTTCGACATTACGCGCATCCGCGGTACCGCCGGTAGCTGACTGGCCGCCGCTGTAAACATTACCCAAATACAGTGCTGCGGATGGACTCGTTACCCGCAGGTCGAGATTGTTAATCAAGGCAGGATTAGCGCCGGTTGCGGCAAAATAATCAGTCCAAACCAGGGCAACTTTCAGCGGTTCGGATTGATTATTGACCGTGACCGTATATTCGCGGAATTGCCCGGTGGAAAGTCCGGTTGTATCATCCCAAACTGCAAGCTTTCGTATGTCATTAGCTACGAATAATGCCTCGTCCACACAAATTCGACCCCAGCCCGTATTATTATCCGGTATGGTTGAGCCCTGTATATCAGGCAAAGCTGAGTTTACGAGTATGGCCTTGACCATTGCCGCGCTGATATATGACCAGGCATTAGCCGGGGTTTCGATTCCGGTTGGGTAAAATCCACTGGCAAAATAATCGCGTACCAATGCCGCATTGCCGCCAATACACGGGCTGGACATGCTGGTGCCAGACATCAGACTATAACTATCATTGTTGGGCCCGATCGATGAACGCAAGCTCACGCCCGGTGCCGTGACCGTTGGTTTGATGCGGTTGTCTGAGGTCGGACCCCGGCTTGAGAATGTAGCCATCGAATTGGCGGTGAAGCTGTTACCGCAGGCACCAGCCGTAATGCAGTCTTTGGCAGTACTCGGTGAACTGACTGAGCCTGCGGCTGGACCGCTGTTGCCGGCCGAGAATATGATTAGAAAATCCTTGCGATTCCACATGAAAACGTCTATCATCCGGGCCGCAGCTGTATATGTATTGCCGCTCGATCCCCATGAATTGGAACTGATCCGGGCCGAGCCGCCGGCATTGCCGACATATGGCGGATACCAGAGACTGTCATAGTTGGCGGGTACGGATAAGCCGCCGGCAGTGGTGCCGATGTCCATAAAATACATTTTTGCCTTGGGCGGCATACCATCATCAAGTACGGTTTGACCAACATAAGAATCATCACCGCATATTGTGCCGCAAGTATGAGTGCCATGCCATACTCCAGCTGCATTGTCGCCAAAAGTAGCGCTCGAGCCGCCAGGAATACGATAGGCAATGATTTTTCGGTGGGTTGGATATTGACCGACGCCGCTAATCGGGACTGCCGGATCGCGTACTAAATTATGACTGGTCAATATACCGGTATCACTTGTATTGACCACCTGTCCCGTACCGTCAAGACCTTTTGCCCAGATCTTGCGATCATTATTTTTCCAGGTTTGAGTAACCCATTGAGCCTGTTCATTGAACAAAACAGTTTCATACCAGGGTTCGATATACATGATCTCAGGGGTGCGGCTTAGTTCGTTTATCCGGTCATAGGCGATTCTGACTTCGATGTATTTGACATATTGTGCATCGCAGATATTCAGGATTTCACAACCCATCTGTTCCATTGAAGAGATTGCCTGTTTCATATCTACGTTATTCCAGAAGAGAATGTTCATGTGGTCTTTGGTGCGTGAGTTAACAAAATCAGGACTTATCTTATAAGCCGGTACATAATCACCGATCCAGCTTATAAATGATAATTGGCTGACCGCGAGCTTTTGCTCGGGACTAAGCTTTGCAACAAAGACATTGAAAGGTATATACTCAAGCAATTCAATGCCCTGGGACCGAACAGCATTTTTCATGCTTTCATAAATCGGTCCATTGAATTTGACCAGATAATAACCAGTTTCACTGTTCAACCCGGCTGGTATCTCAGGAGATGCCTCAAGCGGATTAAAAACATAACCGTTTATTGAGATTAAATCATACTCCGCAATATATTCAGGTGTATATTCCTGAGTTCCCAAGGGTGTTATCAGTGAACTGGATTCCTGCGGATGAAATGCTACTAGACTTAAGACTACTAAAAGTGCAACGTGCATACAACCTCCTTTTCAATAAAAACAAACGCCTGTTTCTTCATGTTTCCACCTACCTTCTTTCCTCCTTTCTTTATTCTTTCTTGTATTATTATATATTATTATACGATAAATAATAGTTAATATTGGTTAGTTGTCAAGAGGCAATAATACCGTGGGCCGCACTCGCTTGCCCGCCTCAGGCGTGAGTAATCCGTAATCGCCAAAGAAATGAAAAGGAGAAAAGGAGCAAGGGTGAAAAGGTGATCAAAAAAGCTTCGGACTAAGCAGTTGGCAGTAAGCAGTAAATGGAAAGAATTGAAAAGCGTAGATCAGAAAATCAGATTATCAGCACGAGGATTATCAGAACATCAGCAACTCAGGAATGAGTATCTGATATGCCGGTTTGCTGATATCCTGCCCACTGATCTTCTGTTATCTTGATATGCTTAATCCATTAATTACTTAACTACGCTTTAAGTCCATATTGACATTCCGATATAATGTGGTATTTTATAGTATATTTATGAGCGAGACCAGGATATTTTGGGATATTGAAATAGAGAAAAAGAATCG
>MEUM01000121.1:0-511 GCA_001771735.1 Caldifarciminota bacterium RBG_13_43_14
ACCAGAAACATTCTTTTTTAATTTTCGGTCAGCGGTGGCAAAAGCCCTGCGAAGACGCCGGCATGCGATTGATAAATGCACGGGACAGAAAAGATATATAACGGGAATAATGCCAGCGGGCATTTTTACCTTTAAAGGGGTTGGTGGATTGGCTTATATCTAGTAATTAATTCGACTTAGGATATTTTTATTCCCCTCCCTTGATGGGAGGCCAACACTTTTCGGTCCCGATGAAATCGGGATGTCTGCGTTGGCATCAACCTCATCCTGAGAACGAGGTTTAGGGGAAATAGGTGATTTTGGCTCATAAAAGTTACTGATTCGCCATAATTAACAATCACCCCCACCCCGGCCCTCCCCCCTCAAGGGGGAGGGAGGCCGTATGTTAATTTTCGCCTAAGTCGAGTAATTACATGGAAGAAACTTGTACCGGTTAAAACACCGGGAAAAGTGCCTTAAATTTTATTATATTAATTGAACAATGTCCAAATATAATATTGCCAAATTGATG
>MEUM01000121.1:517-862 GCA_001771735.1 Caldifarciminota bacterium RBG_13_43_14
ATTTATAATTACAGTATTTAACACATTCATTAAAGTCTATTCTAGACATCTTGTTTTTTGATCAAAAATAAAAAAAGATTTCCAGGTTAATTGAAGTTTTTTCAATTTCCCGAAATTTTTTTGTCATTTTTGTATGTAAAACGATACTATCTCATTAGACGGTATACTACATGGGAGATGGCTATTCCCCATATGAGGGAATTCCTATCTGTAAGGAGAGTGCTCATCATTAATTAATTAATTCTTTCTAATTGAAATGGCAGGAAATTATATTTTCGCATTACTTTAATGCTGAAATTTAAAATATAATAATTGATTCTTGTTATACAATTTGGGGGGATTTAT
>MEUM01000121.1:868-3048 GCA_001771735.1 Caldifarciminota bacterium RBG_13_43_14
GAATAAAATTATTCTCAGTTATTTTTTTGTTTTCATAAGCATCGCCATTACAACGTGCGATGATACTCAAGGGCTTTACGACGAAAACGAATTAAAAAAAATTTGTCTCAAAGAAAAAAATTCCGAAGTCTGCAAATATCTCACCATATTTAAGGATGCCCCGCAATCCATTGGTATTTACAATCCAGATGAAGAAAAAAAATCTCAAGAATCCCCCGCTGTTGAATATATAAGCCTTTTCGATTCAGATATCAATACCGCCTTTACAATTGAGAATACAACATGGCTGCGGTTGGATTACGGTAAAATGATATACCCGCGCCGCATGCGTGTATATGGAACCACCTCGTATAAAATAAATTTTTATTATGGTACCGGTCATGATAAAATACTTGTTCCCTCGCTCTCATTGACGGATCAGACACTCAATGAATCGTGGAATACCATCTGGTGTGATGAACAAATAAAAACCGGTTCAATCTTTCTTGAGATAATCCCGGGCGAGAATATCGACAACGGCATTCGGGAAATTGAGATATGGAACGGCAGAATACCTACGGACCCGAAGGACGATATATCCATTAATCTTGACCATGTTAACAATATTGAAGATTTTTATAGCGATACCTATCGCGGAATGCCGTTCAATAAAAAGTATGAGGCGTCACCCGATGAGGTAAGGTTTTATAATTATGCTGATAAGAAAAAAATAGCCACCTTTATTTTTGATCTTCCCGTCGATCCTATATTATTTAAAAGGGCATTCCTGAGATACAGGGCCATCGATTTTACCACACCGGTGAGTATTGAAAGAAGCATTAATAATTTGTCGTGGTCCGGCGGATTCAGCATTAAGTACAATAAAAAGATAAGTCATCCGGTAAAGGAGCTGTTTGAGGAAATAAATCCATCCTGGCTTGTTAAAGGGAAAAATACCATTCAATTCAGATTGCGGGAAATTGATAAATCAGCCGAAATTCAAAACCTCGATTTGATTGTTGAAACCGACAACGGATGGAACTATGTATCGTCGTCTTCGTATTCAAACTTGTATGACGGCGACACCGTAACATACGACGAAATATACACCGACACCTATGGCATGGAGTTCCATTTTGAGCGAACAATTGAACCGGAAGTCGTTATGATCCACGTGAATGGAAGTACGGGTTATACCGCAACTATTCAATATATGAGTAACTATGGGTGGCAGGATATAAATAATCAATGGCGCGTCGATTTTTCAACCATGAAATCCGGTTGGAATGCCGTCGCTATCCCCGTTTCCGTTCAAACAACGGCCCTTAGGTTCATTGTTTATCCGTCGGCCGTTACTTCCGGTTCCATGGAGGCGGTTCAGATCAATGAAATTCGAATATGCGGAAGTCCTATCAACAGTCTCGATTCACAACCGCGTATCGTGGTGAGCTATCCGAAAAACGGCGAGTATTACGGCAGAACCGCCTATATCCAGGGTTTTGTCACACCTTCGGCGCCGGCAGCAATCAACATTGAGGGCAAGAATATTACCTCATCCGTTCAGGACAATTCCTTCAGCACATCTCTTACAAAAGATGAAACCAGATTCAAGTACCAGAGCGACGACCAGCCATGGACCCCCTTGATAGTCTCTTTTCAACCAGGTATTAATAATTCCAAAGAACTTTATCTTTACGATAATATATTGAGCACGTCAGGCGGCTCTTCATCCGGCGGTGAGGATTCCGATCAGCATAACAATTCACCTACCTGTCAACCTCAATACAAAGTAAAAATCTATCCCGACAAGCCCGGCACTATTACGTACGGCAATGTAACCGTTAAAATTCCGGCCGGCGCCGTGGATGAAACCGTAACCATTACCGTTCAGGCGCTTAGCAAAAGCGAACTGGCTCGTCTCAATCCCGGCATCCGGGTACCGTTTTCTCGTCAATGGCAAAGCTCACTATACGTTTAAAAAGAACATCCAGATATCGGTTTCCTTCAGCCGCGACCTGCTCCTCAACGGCATGTCCGACAATAGCGTATTCATGTATTACTATGGTGATGCTGAAAAGATGTGGAAGCGGCTTAAACGTATCGGCATCAGCGATAGCAGTTCAAGCAGAAAGGTTGGTATAATAACGTCCGAGACGGATCATTTTACGGATATTATCGCCGGCACAATTACCGTTCCCGAA
>MEUM01000121.1:3168-4560 GCA_001771735.1 Caldifarciminota bacterium RBG_13_43_14
CGTATCGCTGGTTCCAATCGGAGATAATATGTATAGAAGTCGGGTAGAAGGCAACTTCGCTAAGATACAAAGGCATGGAACCGCTTGTAATTCATACTGGTGGGAAATAATTGATAAAAACGGCACACGATTCATATACGGAAAAACTGATAATTCACGACTTAAGAATTATTGCAACAGTGAAGGGATTATTGCTGATAATGGGAATATAGCTGCCTGGTACCTTGATAAAGTATTAGATACAAATAATAATAATATAAAATATGCGTATTATCATGATGACATACAAAACGATTCTGATGAACCATCCGTTTTTGTGTATTTAAATAAAATTTCATACACGGGAAATGGCGATGAGGACGGAAGTTATTCAATCATTTTCCATATAGATAACAGTCAGGAACGCATTGATAAACAAGTCGGCTGCAGGGCAGGATTTAAAGAAGAGATGCGGTACTTGTTAAAATCAATCGATATAACTTATAATTCAAATGTTATACGAAAATATAATATCATATATAAAATTGGATTATTTAATAAGCATCTCATTGAAAAAATCGAACAATACGGTTCAACGGGAGCGCTCTTTAATACTCATGTATTCGACTATTATGATGATTTATCGAGTGCCGGTGGTACGTTTCAGAAGGGGTTTTCTGATACTATTGATGCAGAAAATGAAAAGAACTATTTTCTCGAGTCAGCGGGTCTGATCGAAGGTGATTACGCGAGGATTGGAGCACTCGATGGGACAAAATCAACTTGGAGCTATAAAAAATTATCTATCGTGGTGGGGCATCCTACAGAAAGTCAATATGGCTTCATAAGAAAAGAACATCATGAACAGGATTCAGAAGTCCTCATTAAATTATTCGACATCGATGGAGACGGATTGAATGATCAAGTGTTTGCAGAAAACGATAAAATATATTTTTGTAAAAACAACGGCGTCAATGATGGAAAAATAATATTTGGTGCTCCCCAGGAAATTGATTCATTGAACAGCATCGTCAGTTCAATTGAGCATGACAAAGGAGAAACTAATGGGACGGGATGGTTTGTTTTAATCCCTCAGGAAAAATCACTTGATAATCCTCTTGGGCTGCCATATATCAATGGTAATCCTAGTGTCAAGGGCAATTCGGATAGTATATCATATTTTACCGATGTCAATGGCGATGGATTGACAGACTTGATTGTCGACAGCATTGTATATTATAATACACCGGATAGTAACGGAAAACCGGTTTTTTCAGCAATAAGGCCTGATGGTTTTGGTTCAGATTCCGACAGGATTTTTGTAGCAAATCAAGTGAGCCAGGAAGATACTGAAGAACTAAAAAGCACGTATCATCTTGATGATCCTATTCTAATGTGGGAAGCTCCATTTGA
>MEUM01000121.1:4647-4750 GCA_001771735.1 Caldifarciminota bacterium RBG_13_43_14
TCCACAGATAGAATATACAAATAGTAATTACGATCTTTCACTCGTAGATGAAAACAATTTTCCAATGTTTAAATATTATTTAATAAATGATTTCCTTTGTTCC
>MEUM01000121.1:4816-6934 GCA_001771735.1 Caldifarciminota bacterium RBG_13_43_14
TGATCTATAGATCGGCTGAAGGATTGGAAACCGTTGTTGATGAGGACGGGAATCCATTATATCAATACGATATTCCGGTAAATATAAAATTTTATCCCATTAAAGATAAAGACCCTGTCGCGCCTTTTGTCGCGCCAAAGGACGGACGGATACGGATAGTGTATAAAGCAGAGCCTTTCCTCAATCTTGATATACCATCAGGTTATAAGTCGGAAATAACTCTTGCCGTTAAGAAAGACGGAAACCTGTTGGTCAAGCAGAAAGGTATAATAGACGTTGATACAGATACTGTTCAGGAGGGCATAGTTGACGTTGATTCAGGTAATGATATAATAATAGATCATGAAATGACCGTTAATGAGGGCGACAAGCTATATTTTATTTGCGCGTCCACCAGGGAAGATTTTGCTAGTTATATTCAATTAGGTACGCCCTATGTATGTTATGAATCTGATAACGGGCTTGATGAAAATGGAAGAATCAATACAACAAACAAATTGGATGCTGTTTCGCAAGTCTACCGCATGAGAGATGAAAAGCATAGTTTCGAAGGAGGTTATCGTTCATGGTACTATGGAAGATGGAATGGGAATAATGCGATTCTCGACCCGAGTATGATGAAGGTAATTGATGAATCTCAATATCAAGATATGGATGAATCCAATTATGAGGAGAAAATGTCTCAATTGGATGAACAGATTAAAACTTTCTCTCCAATGACATGTGAGAAAACACAAGTAATAAAACCAACTCCTCCTAGCTATAACTCGGAACAGGGAAAAAAGGAAAAAATATATACCGGCAAGGATCATAATTGTTTCATCGGCAAGATTACTTATTATAATGCACTCACAAAAAAAGATGATTATTTTATTTTAATAAGTTCAACAAGATTCATGAAAAGATACATTCCGCCATATTCCGACACTCAAGAAGGTGAATATAGAACTTTTGAATATAGAGGAGCCACAAAATCAACCAGGCGATCAGGCAGTTTAGCTACTACAATTTCCGATTTCATTGATATTAATGGCGATGATTATCCTGATTATATTTTTCAAAAAGGAATACAGTTCACTAAACCTGACGGCACTCTTGAGGATTTCAGAAGTATTCCTGATTTGCCAATAAGAAAATCACGTACCAGAACCGACACAGAATTTAATTTAATGGGTTACTATACAAATTCAGATATGTCAATAAACGGTATCAGGGGTTTAACAAGGGATACAGTCGATATACGGAAATCAATTGACCTGACTGATATTAATGGAGATAAACTTCCTGATATAATAGCAACTTATGATCCTTGGCCTCCAAAATTTGGATTAAAAGCACGATTAAATTGTGGGTATACATATGCTAATCAGAATTTGCTTACAACAAATAAGAAAAATAATGACTTTTCAAAAGTATCATTGATTAGTACAAAAGATACTGAAGTAATTCCATATGTAGGTAAGTTTAAGGGTATTATTACTTTAGGAGGAATAGTGTCTGAAGGTTATGAAGGTTCATATATTGTTGGTTTGCATGATGTTAACGGTGACGGCCTTGCAGACCTTTTTATGCAAGATGAAAATATGATTAAAGTATATTTAAATAACGGCATTGGATTCAATGATCAATCATCCGATCAGTTTATGATAAACGCTGATAATCTTGGCGAGTATTCAGGAATAACAAAAGGTCTTCAGGTTTTATCATACGGCTGGTGGCATTGGTCCGGTTTTCTCGTCGTGGCTTTTTTTGAAGGTGGTTTAAATATACCCTCCTTAACAAAAACGAAGTCACAGATAATAGATATTAATGGCGATGATCTTCCGGATATTGTAGAAACAGATGAAGACGGAGAAATGACTGTACATTTAAACTTAACCGGAAGAACGAATTTATTAAAAAAAATAACCAATCCTTTGGGTGGCACAATCGATATTGACTATACAAGGGTTGGAAATACGACAAACATGTCAAAATCAAAATTTGTACTATCTTCGGTAAAGCTCAATGATGGTTACAATAATACTTATGAATCTAATTTCTCATATTCTGATGGTTACTACGACCGAAAGGAAAGGGAGTTTTATGGTTTTAAGAGTATAGAGGAGTCAAGACCTG
>MEUM01000121.1:7088-8346 GCA_001771735.1 Caldifarciminota bacterium RBG_13_43_14
GGGCGGCGGTGATACGGTGTTACGGCAGAGATCCGCTGCATACGATACCAAGGGTAATCTTATTACTGTTACCCAGCTTATAGGTGATGGGAAAGAAGCCACAACGAGTATTACATACACCGCCGGTGGTAATGTCCAATCTATTTCAGGACCGAACGGTTATACCAGGACGTTTACCTATGATCCCTTTGTCAATACGCATGTGGCATCCATAAGCGACGGCACCTATACTTCGTATTCTGAATATTCAGGGAGTTCAATCGCAGTCGGCAAGCCTTCGTCCCAAAAGGATATATCGGGATCGGTAATAGGATATGGGTATGATTCTTTCGGCAGACTTGCCAATGTAACCGATCCGGACGGCAATAATGCATATTCCATCACCTATGACTTGAGTAACAGGAGCGTAAAGGTTGAAAATATGTCTTGTGTAATTGGTACCAGTGTGCCAACCGGCATAATGACCACGACGACAAAAATAGACGGTCTGAAGCGGGTCATACAGACAACCAGGAGCGCGGAAGTAAACGGCGCATCATGTACGGTGTCCTCGGGCGGTATTGTATTTGATTCAATGGGCAGGGTACTGCGCGAGGGGCAGCCATATATCGTAGGAAGCGGTTCCGCTTTTAATCGTCCTACACTTTACTCATACGACGTATTAAGCAGGCCAACCGGTGTTTTATATCCTGATTCCACATCCGTCTCCTATCAGTATGGATTTGAGAACAATCTTTTCAGGACGCTTGTCACCGATCAGATGGGTAATACCCGGAGAATATTCAAGGATATGAGAAACAACATTATCCAGATACGACAGTATGACAGCACAATGTCAGAAATAATCACTTCATACAGTTACAACCCAATCGGTGAAATCACCGGCGTAATTGACAGCAAAGGCAACCCGACCGTTATTTCATACGACAAGATCGGCAATCGTACCTCGATTGATAATCCCGATACCGGTTTGATAGTATACGCTTACGACAAAGCCGGCAACATCATAAGCAAAACCACGCCGGTATTGCGTGCGCGCGGCCAATCGATCACGTATATTTACAATCAGAACCGCCTCAAACAGGTAAATTATCCCGATTCAGGAACAATATTTTATGATTACGGTTCTGCCGGGTCACCCGGCGCGGGAAGAGTCGTGAAGATAACGTCCGCGGATCTCGTGGATGAATACTTATACGGTAAACTCGGTGAGGTAAAAAAGAACGTGAGGAGGATACGCGTATCCGTTCCCGCAGAT
>MEUM01000121.1:8378-8571 GCA_001771735.1 Caldifarciminota bacterium RBG_13_43_14
CGACACCCTTGGACGCATGATAAGTCTGACCTATCCCGACGGCGAGAAGATAACCTATCAATACGACAGCGGCGGCCTGCTGAACAGCGTCGTTAACGCCGCCACCGGCGTGGAATACGTGAAAAACATCGACTACAACGTTTTCGGCCAGCGAACAAAGGTTGCATACGGCAACGGGGCTGTTTCAACATAC
>MEUM01000121.1:8620-9324 GCA_001771735.1 Caldifarciminota bacterium RBG_13_43_14
GAGGAAGCACCCTGCAAAATCTGTATTATGAATACGACAATGCCGGCAACATCACAAAAACTACCGATGCATCCTTTATGACCCCCTCCGGCGAAACCTCAAGCTCGCATAATTACGGTTACAATGACCTGTACTGGCTGGTAACCTCAAGCGGCGCGTACGAAAACAGCAGGGGAGAGCGCGGCTACAACTCCGGGTTCTCCTATGACGCCATAGGCAACCTGAAAACAAAAACGCAAAACGCCACACTTGGCGGCACGCCTGTTACTGAATCGTCATACGCCTATAATTATCAATATACCGGCGGCAGGCCCCACGCAGTCACCTCTACCGGCGTACAGGATTTCATATACGACGCCAACGGCAACATGAAGTCGTGGTCGACTGCATCCGAACCAGATTCCTGGATGCAGTTTGACTGGGACGATGAGAACCGCCTCAAGAAGACGCAGAATGCTTTAGAAACGACCTATTATAAATACAACGATGCCGGAAAACGCATCATCAAGAAAAGCGATGCCGGCGAAATTGTGTATGTAAATGATAATTATACGATCAGGAACAACGACGTATTCAGCAAGCACATATTCGCGGGCAACACGCGCGTTGCCACGGTCATGAAGACCGCAAGCACCGAGGACGCCATTTATTATTACCACGGTGATCACCTGGGATCTTCCAATGTTGTTACAAACAATGCTGGC
>MEUM01000122.1:0-256 GCA_001771735.1 Caldifarciminota bacterium RBG_13_43_14
TCTCCATGTTTGATGTATTTCAGTCACCATGGAGATCTTGGTAAGGTGGTCGATCGCATGGATATGCTTAAACAGATGACCGAGATCAAGAACAATGAACCCACGCAAAATGTGGCTATTCGACCGTCCACCAAGATAATTATTGGCAAATTTGTTGATCGAACGGCTGACTCTCAGTTTCTAAAATAGAAATATTAAAGCAACTCCTGAGACGGCAATTATCGTGCCAATGATTGAACCGATCGTTATTTTTTCT
>MEUM01000122.1:274-19207 GCA_001771735.1 Caldifarciminota bacterium RBG_13_43_14
AGCGGTATTAACAATATCGGTGGTAATGCCATCAGTGTAGCCGCGATTCCGATAAAAGTATTGTTGACCGCAACCAGAGATAGCCAGACGCCGATAAAAGGTCCAAGTATTGCACCGCCCATAAGAGTAAGCAATGCGGTCCGGTTCTTTAATTTTTTGAATGAATCTGAGATCTTATTTTCAATCGCCGCCAGAAACCATACAAAAACAGTTGCCGCCGATAATCTAATAATATTGCCGATCAGGGGAGACAGTCCATTCGACAAACCTTTTTTGGATAGTATCAATCCCAGGGCTTGACCAAAAGCAGCTCCAATACCGCAGGCAATACCGATTAATTGATATTTTTCACCTTGGAAGTGGCGGCCTTCAAGCACTACCCAGCAAATACCACTCAGGGTCATTGCGATCGCGATTATATCAAGCAGGGCTAAATGCTCTTTTAAGAAAAACCATGCAATTATCACACCGAAGATCGGTGCAAGAGACATCATCAACATGCTGAGTCGGGGGCCGATCAAGACAAAGGAACGGAAGAGAAGCCGGTCACCGATCGCAAATCCGATCACACCAGATAACCCAAACCACAACCAATGATAATTGGTAATGCCGACTGGTAAGATCCGGCCAGTTAATATCAGGTGGGTAATCAGTAACAATATCAGGGCAATTGCAAGACGAAGACGGTTAACGACATTATGCCCCAATTTCCTCGAGGCCACGGTGAAACACATAGAACCAAACGACCAGCATAATGCAGTGCCAAGCGCCGCAAGCTCACCCATTAGAGTTTCTCCTTCCTGGTCAGCAAATAGCTTAACATGAATGTGAGTATAAGGCAAATACGCTCTAGGTCAAGAATCGTTTCGCGTTGACATATTGAATCCTTTAGACCAAATCCCTTTGACAACGACAAAAAGATGAATACAATTTATTAAAAGGAGTTTTACATGATGAATATACTTATCGCCCTCATCGCTTTTCAACCATTACAAGTTGAAGAGACGATACTTGATAATGGTTTGAAAGTGCTTATCTATGAGGATCATTTTGCCCCGGTCGTGTCGGTTCAGGTGCATTACCGGGTTGGTGCTTATAATGAAGTGCTTGGCATCACCGGCATATCGCATTTACTTGAGCATATGGCATTCAAGGGCACGACCAAGATTGGACCAAAAGAATATAATAAAATCATCGAACGAGCCGGCGGTGAAGAGAATGCCTTTACATCGACTCACCGAACCGTTTATTTTGCGAATTTAAGCGAGGATCGCTATGAAATTGAACTGGAGCTTGAAGCTGACCGAATGCAAAACCTGACCCTTGCTCAGAAGGAATTCGAACCGGAAAAAGGTGTTGTTATGGAGGAAAGAAGGCTTGGTGAGAATGACCCTTATTCCAGTTTTTTTGAGCAGCTTGATTTTGTCAGTTATAGCTATCACCCTTACCGCAGACCGGTGATCGGTTTTATGAGCGACCTTGAAAAAATTTCCCGGGATGATGTATACAATTATTATCGCAAATTCTATAATCCGGCGAACGCAGTTGTTATCGTTGCCGGAAGTGTTGACCCGGTTGACGCATTAAAGAAAGTTAAGAAACATTTTGGCAAGATCCCGGGCAGAAAGGTTGAAGAACCGGTTTATGCTGAACCGCCGCAACACGGTGAACGCAGATTTATTCTGAAAAGGGAAGTCCATTTACCGGCTTTGGCAATACAGTATCATACCGTACCGGCTAACAATCGATCAAAATATGCTCTTGATCTGATCTCAATGATCCTTTCTAACGGCATGAGTTCACGTTTTCAAATGAAAATAGTGCGGGAAAAAGGAGTAGCGGTTGAAGCAAATGTTTATTCCAGCAATACAAAGTACGGCGGTTCTTTTACTGTTTTTGCCATACCTCAAGTCGGTGTCGATATTGAGACTCTGGAGCGTGAGGTTCTGAATGAATTGGACATGCTGAAAAGCGTCTATGTTACGGATGATGAATTGACCAAGGCAAAGAACCAGCTAATAGCCAGGACTGTTTATCGACTGGATTCCTCATCCTGGATGGGATTCACCATTGGCTGGTGGGAAATCGAGGGCGGCGGTTGGAGAAATTTCAATTTTTATCTCGATGAGATCAATAATATCGATAAGGAAGCAATTCTTTCAACGGCAAAGGAATTTTTTACCGAAGATAATCGTACGGTCGGTTATTTACTACCTAAGGAGGAAAAGTGAAGCTATTACTTATTATTGCCATTTTGACCGCATCTCTTGCAGCTTTGAATATTGAACGTGAGGTTCTGGAAAATGGGATAACAGTGCTCAGTATTGAGGCCCATAAGATCCCGGTCGTCGATCTTCAAGTTGTTGCTTATGCAGGCAGTTACTACGATCCCCGCTCCATGGAAGGTATTGCCAACCTGACCTGCCGATTGCTTATGCGCGGTACGACTCATCGATCAGCGGATGATATTAGCCGGTCATTAGAATCGGTTGGTGGTGAATTGAATCCGGCGATAACTGAGGACTATGCCGGTTTAAAATGCCGCGTGTTGAGCAAGGATTTGTCCGAGGCTATCGATTTGATAAGCGATTGTTTTATGGAACCTCTATTTGATATCGATGAGTTTGAAAGAGTGAAAAAGGAAGTTCTATCCAGTATCAAGGTTGAAAATAACGATCCATTTCAGGTAAGTGAAAAGGCATATCGAAAATTGCTTTTTGGTGATAACCCGCTCAATCATTTACCAACCGGGTTTGAGGAATCGGTGAGTCGTATCGGTCGTAATGATGTTGAGTATTTTTATTCATCGTATTATCGACCCGGCAATCTGATAATCGTTGTCGTCGGCGATTTCGTTCACAGCGAATTACTTTCATTGCTGAATCAAAAATTCGGCAAATGGGAGAATGGTGAGATAAGCAAACCGGTCATTCAAGAATATTTAGCGACTGATCATCCGATCGGTCGCATTGTACCGATGGATATATCTCAGGCATATATTCTGCTTGGCCATCACGGGCCAAAATATGGTACTGAAGACTGGTTTGATGCCCGGGTGATGAATTATATTCTTGGCGGAGGCGGATTGACCTCCCGGATCTCCATGAAAATAAGAGATGAAAAAGGACTGGCGTATATCGCTTATTGTTATTTTGAGCGTTTTTTGAACGGTGGTCTTTTTATTTCTTCGGTTCAGACTAGAAAAGAAATGGCGGGAGAGGTGGTACGGACATTGGTCGAGGAAATGGATAATATTCACAAAGGTGCTCGGGCTGGCGAACTGGAACAGGCAAAAAAATATTATACCGGTCATCATCCGTTGTCTTTTGATACTTATGGCGAATTGCTTTCGATCGCCCTTCAGATCGAGGTACAGGGTCTTGGTTTAGATTATCTTGATAAATTCACCGAGTATATCGACGAAGTAAGTCTTGAGGATATCAAGAACGCGGCTCAAAAATATATACATCCGGACCGCTACTATGTAGTGGTCGTGGGTAACGTAAAACCCGAAGAGATTGGTATCGATAATATCGAGTGGCTGGAATAAAAGACAGTAATCCGTCATCAGTTATCGGTTGTTTGTCATAAGCATTCAGTTACTATGCGCTCATATTCGCTCAATTAATGTTGTACAATCTGATTTATGCAGAATTATAAGAAACGCATGAAACAAAACATCGCCATTCAAAACTCGCCACCCTTCGGGTGATGCAGAATGGCTTTGGATATTGTCGTAGCTCAGAATGATCGCATAGTAACTGAATGCTTAATCAACCGCTGTCTGTCATCTGTTATCCGTCATCAGTAACGGCCGGTAATCACTGGCGATAAAAGCATCATCCTTTATTACTCCTTCGATTTGAACGATCAGGCTTGATGGATGCCGGCGAAAATGATCGGGGAATATGACCGCATCGACTGTGCCGGTTTCATCATCGAGGGTCACAAAAGACATCAGCCGGTTATTACGGGTGCGGATAATGCTTTGAACGATCGGAGTCCCGGTGATTGATGACCGGTAACCGGGTACGAGATCGGTTATTTTTCTTGACCGGTGCGGGCAAAAGATCTCGAGAATATGATTTTGCGGCAGGAAACTTAAAGTATTGAGTTGATCGATCTTTTTTTCGACGAAGGTAAAATCCTGCAGCGGCGGTATATTCTCATAAATGCGTTCGGGCTTGACCTTTGCCGATTTATAGATCAGAAAAAGAAAGTTCAATTGCGGGTGCGTATAATTGAATCCATCCATTGCGCACGATTTGATCAGGGCAATACCTTCCTCGATCGAGGGTTTGACCAGATTGAAAAAATCTTCAGCGCATTTGAACGGTTGATATTTGATAATGCGTCGGATCGTTCCGGCTGATAAATTTTTAATCTCATTTAAACCAGTAATCAGACTCGATCTATATATAGTGAACTGATCCTGGCTGAGATTCACGTCCGGATCCAGAATTTTTATACCCCATCTTCTTGCTTCGTTGATATAGGCATGAGTTGTATAATAACCACCTTTGTTATTGATCATCCGGCAGAAAAAATTAATTGGTTCGTATAATTTTTGATAGGCTGAAAGGTAAGCCAGGGTGCCGTAAGTGACCGCATGTGCTTTGTTAAAACCAAACGCCGAGAAAGAATATATTCTTTCCCATACCTTCATAATTTCTTGCTTTTGGTAACCGATCTGTCGAGCTTTCCGGAAAAATAGTTCTTCCAGTTCCTGCATACGTTTTGAAACCCGGTCCTTGGTCATCGCCCTTCTTAACATATCGCCGTCGCTCAGCGAAAATGCCGCGAAATCATGCGCGATCTGTAATATCTGTTCCTGATATACCGGTACGCCAAGGGTTTCAGCAAGTGCATTCTTCAAACTCGGGTGGGGGTAGTCGACCGGTTCTTCGCCTTTGAGCCGGCGCAAAAATCTCTGTTTCATTCCTCCGCGGGAAGGCCCGGGCCGGATAATGGCAATCGCATTGGCGATATCGAGCAGAGTTTTAGGTTTTATTTTTTTTAAGAATTGCCGGACCAGGGGGCTTTCGATCTGAAAACAACCTAAGGTTTTGCCGCGGCTGATCGTTTCGTATACTTTTGGGTCATGAAAATCAATAGATTCTTTTATCCCGTTAGAGAAAACCGCCGATTTTAATCGGCGGTTATTTCCGAATAAAGCTGACGGCGGCTTAATACCGCCGTCGCGCATTCCCGTTAGAGAAAGGATTTCTCTAACGGGATTAATCTGGAAAAGGGCCGGGAATCCGCGTACCCCGAGAATATCCAGTTTTACCAAACCAACGATTTCAAGACCGTCTTTATCAAAATGGGTTATCTGCCCGGCCGGGCTTGGGTACAGGGGAGCGTAATGGCAGATATTTTCAGGGGTTAATATTATGCCGCTGGGATGACAGGAAAAGTAATTCGGGTAATTGTCAATGCGGCCGGCAAGCTCATTAATATATTTAATGAGGTCTTCGCCTTGATGATTATGGATGTTCTTGATCTCCTGCGCAGAGATGCCATAAGCCCGGGCAGTGTTCCGGAACCTTGCCCGGCGCTGGAAACGGTTTATCATGGCGATATGGGCAACATGATCAGCGCCGAATTTATCGAAAATTTCTTTTATCAATTGCTCCCTTTGATTATATTCAACATCGACATCGATATCCGGTGGTTCGGTGCGTTTTGGGTTAAGAAATCTTTCGAAAGGCAGACTATATTTGATCGGGTTAACGACTGATAAGCCGAGCACATAGAGAATGAACGAGGATGCCGCGGATCCGCGTACATTCATGCCAATGCCCCGCTGACGGGCGAATTCTTTGAGATGATATACCAGCGAAAAATACGGTTCGAATCCGGTGTCCCGTATCACCTGATACTCGTATTCTAACCTGGTTTTTTCGACTCGATCCAGATCACGCATTTTCGTTTTGAGTAACGGGTAAAGGCTATTGTCTGGTTTTGGGAATATCCAGCCTTCATTGCTTATTGAATAGGGGCATTGTTCAGCTATTTTTAGATTATTGATGATCGCCTCAGGATGACGGGTAAAATATCTGTGGAACTCGTCGTTCGTTAGCAAACGATTTGGCACCCATTTTTTATGTTCATAATCAAAGTCTTTTATCGCGCTCATTAATTTATATAGTATTCGGTCTTCCTCGGTGGCGTAGAATATTTCGTTAACCGCGATCGGATCGAATTCCTGTGTGACCAGGTCATGCCCCGGATGCAGGAGATAGTATTTTTCATTGAAGAAGGGGCTGAATCGGCGAAGCAGGGGTATTGAATCAGTGATCATAACTAACCCACCAGCATGTTCGATAATATTTTCTTCTTCCAAAGTGTCGAATGCCTGGGCAGTAAGCAGTGCGCAGAGATTGGCATAGCCCTTTTTATTTTTGGTGAAAAAATATATCTTTTTTTTCAGATCCTTAACCGGTATCAGCAGATGTCCGCCGATCAATGGTTTGATGCCATAGGCCTTTGAATAGTTAATGAATTCAGCCAGACCAAAAAAATTATTATCGGCAATACCGCAATGTTTTATGCCGTATTTTACCAGCGATTCAAAAAAGCTTGCGAACGAGGAACCGCCCCGGCCGTAATTACTGTGATAGAGAAGGGGTATGTAGGGTATAGCCATTTTTATTCGACCTAAATTGCTTTTTCAGGATATGGGTTTTGGCCGCGGTAAGACAGCCAAAACCGAATTTATCCCGCGCCCGGTCCATGGCATTATTAAGGCGTTTTAATCTTTCTTCTTCCAGCTTGAATATCGAAGGCTGCATGCCGTCATGCACGAGACGGGACAGGGCGATACCAACGAGTCTTATTCTTTTTTTTTCGGCTAAAAGACTTTCGAGAATAGGCGCACCTTGTTCGTATACGGTCTGCTGGGCATTGGTTTCCGGCAGCGGGCATCTTTTCGAGACCGTTTTAAAATCAGCGAAACGGACCTTTACGCTCAGGGTTCGGGCAAGCATTTTTTTCTCCCGAAGCGTGTTGCAGCTGCGTTCGATAAGATAAATGAAAAGCGCATAGATAATATTTTTATTCGAACTGTCCTGGTTAAGCGTTGTTTCCCGGCTTATGGATTTTATTCCATCATAACCGTGATAATCACCGCCTTCAATAAAGAATTTTATTACTTTATAATAATTTCCCAGGGCTGACTCGGCTATCCAGTCCGGGCTTTTGAGCAGTTCGCCGATCGTATTGATGTTCAGACGATTGAGTATTTCCTTATGTTTTGGCCCAATGCCGGGAAATGCACCGACCTCAAGGGGGGCGAGGAATTCTTTTTCTTCGCCCGGTTTGACCAGTATTAAACCGTCTGGTTTTGACCGGTCGCAGGCGATCTTGGCAATGACCCTGGTTGCACTTATCCCGATCGAAACCGGGATATTAAGTTTTGATCTTATTTCATTTTTTATTTTTAACGCAATTATTAATGGTGGTCCTAAAAGACGTTCCGTACCTTTGATATTGATATATGCTTCATCGATCGAAACCATTTTCACGGCCGGCGAATAGTTCTTAAGGATTTTGTGAAATGCCTCTGAATATTCCTCATAATTATGATAATTCCCCCGTAGGAAGATCGCCTGGGGGCAGAGCTGATATGCGCGGGCAGTAGGCATGGCCGAATGGATACCGAATTTTCTCGCTTCATATGATGCCGAGGCAACAACCCCGCGTTCCTGAGGAAGGCCGCCGACAATAACCGGTTTGCCTTTGAGCTCGGGGTTCAATGCCTGCTCTACCGAAACAAAAAAGGCATCTAAGTCGACACAAAGATACATAGTTCATGCTCCAATATATAAAAATTCTAATTTCGAAATTCTAAATCCTAAACAAATCCAAAATTCTAAAATCCAAACAACTAAACGCTGTGTCATTGCAATCCCCGTATGTAAATTTGTCATTGCGAGCCCCGTATAACGGGGCGAAGCAATCTCATAAATCATAATATAAATCCTTCCATGATGGATTCATATCATTAATTAAATTCAATTTTTTTCTTCTTGAACCACTTTTAATTTGTTTTTCTCTGCTTATTGCTTGGTAACTATCGCTAAATATTTCATAATATACTAATTTATCTATATTATATTTATTTGTAAAACCAGCGATCAATTTTTTTTTATGTTCATATATTCTTTTCTTTAAATTACTCGTGACGCCCGTATAAACTACTTTATTATATTGATTAGTAAGAATGTATATGTAATATTGTTTATTCATTATTGATCTTTCTTAGATTGCTTCGCTTCGCTCGCAATGACAGTTTTTTGTGTCATCGCGAGCCCCGAGCTGGTTGAGGGGCGTGGCGATCTTTGGGATTGCTTCGCTTCGCTCGCAATGACAGATAGGGGGTTCCTCATAATTGTCTTATAACTCCGATTACTTTGCCGATTATCTCGAATTCCCCGGTGAGAGTAGGGTAAGCGTCATTTTCCGGTTTCAGTACGAATGTAGAGTCGGTTCTTATCAAACGTTTCACCGTTGTTTCTTCTCCAAAATTGGCGACCACGATATCATTATTCAATGCTTCCTTGCTTGGTTTGACCACGACCATATCGCCGTCAAAAATATGGGCGCCAATCATGCTCTCGCCCTGTACTTTTAAAAGAAAACAATTACGCCATTGTATCGGGTTAAAATGCCCTTCGATCTCTTCAAAGGCGAGATCAGGCAGGCCGGCCGCTACCCGGCCGACTATTGGCATGAGCTTTTGTTTGATCCGTATGCCCCGGGCCTGGCCCGGAATTTTCTCGATCAATCCCTGCTGGGCAAGACTATCCATATGTACTTTGACCGCTTTGGTGCTTTTTAGCCCTATTTTTCGAGCTATTTCCCGTATAGATGGAGGATAGCCGTGCTCATCAGCAAATTGCTGTATTGCCTTAAAGATCCTGTTTTTTGTATCTCTTTTCTTCATAGAAACTCCTTTAGAACAGATGGTTTAATGGTTGGGGTTAGGATGCTGGATAACAAACTACAATATTACTCTATTTTCAACCAATTATCCATTACCGATCCTGTTCCAGCTTCTTAACCCTTTGACCATTATCTATCTTTTGGTAAACCCCGTAGGAAATCCTGTTATTATATAACCAGCAGGGGCATTTATCATATATTTAATCACTTTTTAATTACATCAACCCTGAAGGGTAAGATTTCTCCTACGGGGTAAACATTTGTTTACATATACATTATAACAAAAATATGTTAATTGTCAAGGGGGGAAAAACGATAGACGCTCTAAACGGAAAAGACATTGGGGTCAGGTCTTGCATTCATATATCACATCAGGGTTACTTACAGCAAAATATTCTTGGAGATATAAGTAGTTGAATGTAATATTGCAAGACCTGACCCCAGAAGTTATTTATATTCGCCCGAATTGAGATTAAAGGAAGAAATTGGAGGTCATTGGTGTAAGTATCAATAAATCAATATTTATCGCGCCACCCTAAGATTGCCGTTGTTCAACGAGCAGGGTGGCTCAGGTAGTTATCCGTGGCTCAGATGAGCCTTGCTTCGCCCAGAATTTGTCTTCTCATTGAATTTTACAAAAGACGTGTAATTACTGTAATCGGTAAAAATGAAACTTGGACACATCTTAACGATTGGAAATAATGTGTACACTGGAAAATTTGAAAAAGTCGGATAAATCCGACCGCTACAAAATATAACGAAAAACCCCGTTAAATGATAAAGCATTGACGAGAAGATAACAAAGCCAGCGAATTATGATACAATATTTAACGGGTTTATCAAATATAGTAAATATTAAATATAACATTAAATTAAACAGAAAGATGTGTCCAAGTTTCTGGGTAAAAGCCTTGACAATTGATGAATCGCTTCTATAATTAAGTATCGAAATAAGGGGAGGCATTATGAAAAGATTCGCGTTATCTATAATATTTGTTGTTGTTTTCATTTCAATCGCATCCGCGCAATGGAATCCAGATACAATACTGATATGGGATAATGACCGCGGTCTGTCCAGGCAGACTTTTCCCGCGGTCGGCTCGCATGGAGATCGGGTTTTTCTCGCCTGGCAGGACAGCCGCTGGGGCGATCATGATATATATCGTCAAACATTGTTCTGGGGCGGCGGTTTAGACGGTAAGAACGAGCCAGTATCGATAGATGATTATAATCGTTTTCATCAGATCTATCCTGATATTACGGCAAATCCGGCAAATGAATTTGTTACGGTATGGGAAGATTCTTCATATCGACCAGCTAACCGAACTATGATATTATGCCGTATTCAGGATTGGAATGTGTTCTGCATTGATGAAGGTGGGACATCAAGGAAACAACCGTCGATAGACAGCCGGGAAAGCGGTGAATTCGTCGTTACCTGGGCGCATAATGATAATGGCAGCTTCCCGACTATAATGTACGGTTTGTATGACCGTTATGGTTCAGAAATGAGAAAGGATATTGTAAGACAAAGGGATTCGATCCGGGCATATGTGCCAATTAGCCGGGTCGCTTATTGTGATTCGGGATTTTTAGTCGTTTATGAAGATTCAAGCCGGGATGGGTCGCAGCGGTCCATATATGGGAATTATTATAAGTATGACGGCGCCTTACTGAATTATCACGTGAAGATAAGTTGCCGCAGCGGTGATACTTATAATGAACAGTGCCCGGATGTAGCGGTCTGTAATGATGGTTACGGTGTTGCCGTGTGGCAGGACAGTCGTAGTGGTGCTGAATTATGGGCACAGGAATTTGTATTTCGAAGCGGCGGAATATCCTTTTCAGGTTCAGAAATGCAAATTACTGATTCACCAACAATAGTCGAATACGGACCCAGGGCGGCTGTATTCATGACCAGCGATTTTGTCGTGGTCTGGCATGATGTAAGAAGCGGAGACTATAACGTATGGTATCGTTCAAATGTAAATGGTTGGAAACAAATCGACACAATATCAGTTAATATTAATGATCGCCAAATGTGTCCGGACATTCATACACGCTATGGCGAAACCGTTGCCATGACCTGGATGAGCCGGGCATTAAGTTCATATGAAGATGTTTTTGCCCGCCACTGGGCTCTAAGCGGCTCTCAGCCTACCGGGCTTATTCCAATAACCGGCGATATCAAGATCATACCTTCAAGCCCGGATACGGGTGTTGGCGGTAAAAAATGCTGGTATTTCGATGATGAAAATTATGACAATCCATTAACACCATGGAATGAAGATCCGGTTGACGAACCCGATTCTGTTTATGCTGATCTTGAATATGCGATGCTCGATCAGCTAATGGAATTGAATACCAATGGACAATATTTTGTGGTGGTCAGTGAAACATTGCCGATTCGTTATCAGGGAATAAATGGTTTGGGCGCTTATGAAGCAATACTGCTTGATTATGGCTACCGGACGGCTGATGCTAGTGCCGGAGTAATGAGTTCGGCTGAGAGTGATTCATTACGCAATGAAATAATTATTAATGGTGCGGCGGCAATGATGGAAGGTAATGATTTTGGCTCAATGTATAGCACCTCATCACTTTTCCGGGATTGTTTTTATGCCAGCTATAAAGGTGATGGAGCACCTTATACTACCGGTAATATTGATACATTGTACGGTAGAAGCATGTTTGCTATTGATGAGACACTAAAATACGATTATCAAGACCTGGTCGATAATTATGTTGATTCAATAAGCGCGATCAGTCCAGGTCGTAATATTTTAATGAGCGGTAATCCTTTAGATAGATGGTCAGCATTCCGCTCAGTCGGCTGGGGTAATTATTTTGATAAGGATGGCCGACCTCCGGGTAATACACTGTATCATACATTCCCTTTAAGTGGTATTAAAAGCACGGATCATCCCAATACCTATTCGGAGTTTTACCGCCGCTGTATGGGTTTTCTTGGGTTGAACTGCCAGCCCGAGCCGATCACTAATTTAATGGCCGATACCGTCGGCTTTAGCGAGGGCAAGTTGCAATTGATCTGGACCATAGTATCTGATGACAGCCTTAGAGACCCCTGTAATTCCGGTTATACGCTGAAATTCTCCCGTACGAAAATGACCAATGACGCCCAGTTCAATGCTGCTGAAACATATTATCAGACCTGGACCACGCCCGGTGCTTACGGTGATACGGTTAAACAGTCTTTAGGCGGATTGCCCCCGCTTGATACATTGATCTTTGCCCTGAAAGTTGAAGATGAAGACGGTCTGATCAATGCCCTTGGCGCCGAACCGCAAACGGTCGTGCCTGGTGATTCGGTTTCGCCGCATACAATAATGATCGGTAATAATTATGTAAAGGATTTTTCCAATGCCTATGAAATGCTGCACGCGCATAGTTTTGACACGCTTTTTGTGACCTGGGACGCAAGCTATATATATATTGGTTTTGCGCGTATAAGCTTTAACGGCTCTGGTGATTTCTTTGTTTATATGGATGTCACATCCGGCGGTCCGGACAGCACTTATCCTCAAAACGGTTTGCCCGGGGTCTCACGATTCAATGCATCTCCGAATATCTTTTATCCGGATTATGTCTTTGTGGTCGAGAATAGTTCATCATATACTTTATATCAAGGAACTGCAACCGACGGTAATCGTGACACCTGGAATCCAATTACCTTTAACGGAGGTTTTATGGAAGATAATGTGGTAAATGGTTATCAATATACGGAAATTGCGATTCCTTTTAGCAATATTGGTTATAATACCAGCAATCCGTTCAAGCTGATCGTGATCGTTCAGAGCGAATCCAGCAACAGCATTACCCGCATTTACCCCACGTCCAATCCCACCGGGCCGAGTCAAATAATCACGAATTACTATTACTGGTCGCATCTTGGATCCGGGCTCGTTCCGAATAAAAGTTATCAGTTGATCGGTATTACTGAACAAGATTCACCGATACAGGATCATGCTATTGCCGGTTTTGACATTATCCCTAATCCAAACAATGGACAGATGCAATTTATTTTCCCGGCGAATACGATCGGACCGGTCAGACTATCGATCTATGATGTTTCCGGACGCAAAGTAATTGAACAAACATTTGAAGAGAATATTGAAAATACGTGGAATTGGAACGCTGCTGATAGTAAGGGGAATAGACTGCCGGCTGGAATTTATTTTGCTGAACTGGAAGGCGGCTCGAGTGTATTGATTAAAAAGGTCGTGCTGTTAAAATAGATCAGCTGATAGCATTAAGAAAGTTGTTTTTATAATTATTTTTGATATTCTCAGGTAGACCGTCAGTCATTTTTTCGATCATTTTTTCATATTCAAATCGATTTTGCGTTTCCTCAACCGTTTGATTATTGATCTTGCCCAATTGGGCAAGACCGGCATGCGATAATGCTTGATATTCATGTAAATCATTTTCCTGGGCAGTTTGGATCGCCTGCTCGAACATTTTCCGCGCTGTATCATGATCGTTCTGACCGATCGCCTGCGATCCGTTGGTCAATAAATTATAGATCTTGAGAAGCTTATCATTCATTTCCTCGGCGATCGTCATGCTGCGATCGATCTGCGCTTTAGCTTCAGCACTTTTCCCTTCGATAATCGACAGGCGGCCTAATCTGGCTATTGTCCACGCATATAGCCTTTTATTACCGAATGCCCGGCACAGATCAGGTAATTTTTCCAGGAGCGCCCGGGCACCGGCATGATCCTTTTTAAACATTAAGCCTTCGGCTTTGACCTCGAGGGTTAATGCCATTATTTCCGGATCCTGAACTTCTTGTGCCCTTGCTTCGAAATTATCCAGCATAGGGGCGACCGTGTCAAAATCACCCAATCTTATTTGTAAAGATGCGAAACCAAGATCAGAAAGTGCGGCATTACGGCCATCCTTAATATTAATGAATATTTCCCGGCTTTTATTGAAATTATCCATTGCCTGGCTAAAAGCACCCTGATAAACTTGAGCCCAGGCCAAAGAACGATAAGCTAATGCTTCGTTATAAGGATCTGTGATCTGCCGGGCGATTTCGATCGCTGGCTGATGATGTTCAATCGCATTTTTTGTTTTTCCTTGATATAGATAAGTATCACCGGTGTTAATGTGGGCAATGATGATTTGTTGTGGATCATTTATGTTTTTTGCCAGAGTCAAACATTCACTGAATTTTTCACGGGCTTTATCAAGCTGCCAGGCTTGAGCATAGAGCAATCCAAGATTACCCAGAGCCTGTAATTCGGTTAATTTATCGCCGATCTCCTGAGCCATGACAATTGATTCATACAGTTTTTTAGTTGCTTCTTCGGCATTACCGATGGATATATTGGCCAGACCGATCATATTTAAAGTGCGGGTCAAATTCTCTTTATCCCCGATCTCATTGAATTTTTCATGTGCCTGTCTGTACTGATCGAGTGCGGCCGCAAAGTCACCTTTACGTTCTGAAAGCGAACCGAGATTCAGCCGGGTAAGGGCAATGCTCCGTATATCACCGATCTCGGTATTTATCTCAAGCGCCTCATTAAAATAATCGGTGGCTTTACTTATATCTCCGGTATGAAAATAGTAATTACCGAGATTGTTTACCGCAAGTCCGAGGATCATTTTTTCATTGATCTTACGGGCGATACGCCGGGCACGCGTCCAGTAATTCAAGCCTTTCTGGGGAACACCCATTTCCTGGAAAATAATACCGATATTGAGACAGGCGCCGGCTTCATCTTTTTCAGCGCCGAGCTGATGGGCAAGTTTTAGCGAACGCTTTTGCAGAGCGATCGCATTGGTCAGATCGCCCAATAATTTTAAGACCCAGCCTTTTTGCCTTAGGATCTCCAGTCGGCCCATCAATTGTTCAGAGGCCAGGTCTTTTGCCCCCAGCCGGGTCAATGCCTGGTCATAGTAGAATAAGGCTTCTTTTAATGCGTAGAGCCGGTAGGATTTAAAAGCCGCTGATCTGGAGAAGAAAACAGCTTTATTATTATCCTGTGACCGGGAATAATGATGAGCAAGGATCTCAAAAAATTCAGGCAATTGATTTTGATCGTTTTCTTCAATGATCGCGCCGATCTGACCATGGATCTCACGCCGCCGGCCTTTTAAAAGTGAGCCATAGGTGACTTCATAAGTAGTTGGGGATATGAATTCATAATTGGATCGACCGTTCTCTTTTCTCAAGGCCAGTATCCCTTCAAAATGGACAAGCCTTTCAAGATCGATTTTCAGATCAGAATCATGCCGTGATAACAATCGAGAAAGTATACCGGGATCGAATTCCCGTCCGATCACTGAGGCATATTGAAGCAGCCGCCGATCGCTTTCGTTCATACGGTCGATCTGATCAAGGATCACGCCGGATATCGATTCGGCGATGTCAATATCTTTGAACCGACCGGTTGGGATTACGGTTCCTTTAATACGCCGGATGCCGCCTTTACGCAGGAAATACTTGATGATTTCCTGGGTAAACAGCGGATTACCCTGCGATTTTGAAAAAACCATTTCAATGATCTCGGGTTTGATCTCGTCTACGTCCAATATTCTTTTGCAGAGATCATCGACGTCGCTGAGGTTGAATCGTTCCAGTATGATAATCTTGCTGATCGGTGATTTGATCCACGGAAAAGCAAAGTCAGTACGATATTCAAAGAGCGCCAGGATTGGCAGGTCTTGCAGACCATCAAAAAGGAAATCGAAGAAGGCGATCGTTGTTGGATCGCACCATTGCAGGTCTTCGACACGTATCATGACCGGATTGTTCTGCGCTTCATGAAATACTATTTCGCGGGTAACATGGAATATTCTCTTTTGTAGTTCTTCCGGAGGTATGTTGTCGATCTCCGGATATTGAATTCCCATTAGTATGCCTATGTAAGGAAGATATTCTTCGACCGAAAATTTCAGGGATTTTAGTTTCATGCTGATAAGAAGGTTCTTTTCGTCATCGGTCGCTTCTTTTTTCATTTTAAGATAACCAGCGATCATGTTGATCAGTCCTGTGTAAGCGGTATTGTTATCATAGGGCATACAACGTGCGGTCAATGAGGTAAAACCGTTGTTTTGAGCAAGGTCAATTGCTTCCAATGCTAATCTGGTTTTACCCATGCCCGGGTCACCGGTAATACCCATTATTACCGGTTTTCTTGATTTTGCACTTTCTATGCCCATATTTATTGCATGCTTTTCAGTTTGCCGGCCGACGATCTGTAATCGAGTTGTATCCGGTAATTGATAATGTTCACGGATCTCTTTGATCAGATAGTTCAAAACTGGTTTTCTTTTGCCTTTTACCTTGACCGATGGCATATTATCGGCCTCAACGACATCCGCGATCCGTGAATAGGTTTCATGACCAATAATTATCTCACCGGCCTTGGATACGCCTTCGAGCCGGGCAGCAAGATTGACCGTATCGCCGATCACTGTATATTCCATGCGTTCATCAGAACCAACGTTTAAGGCGACCACTGGACCGGAGTTGATGCCGATGCTCATGGAAAGGGGCGAGGCAAATTTCTTTTCTTCATTGAATTTTTTCATTTCCGCCATCATATCAATGGCGGCCCGGATCGCGCGCTCCGGATCATCGTGATGCGCGACCGGCGCACCGAAAAGTACCATGAGGGCATCGCCTAAGAATTTGTCTACGCTCCCTCCATATTTATATACGATCTTCACCATTCGAGTAAAAAACTCATTTATTATGTTAGCTATATCTTCGGCATCCATGGTTTCCGATAATGCGGTAAAACCGGATAGATCAGCAAAGGCTACGGTCACATTACGTCTTTCACCTTCGACCTTTTTTGCGGTCGGGTCGATCTTGATCTTTTCAGTTACCCTTTCCGGTAAATAACGCTGATAAGAATCGATTAAATTTCCCAGCCATTTAAGTTTAACGATGATATCATCTGGGCCTTTGTATCCCCGGGTGATTTTATTTATTAATTCGATTATTTTATCGCTATTTTCCATATTCAATTGTAATTATATAGAAACCGCGGTCAAGCAGTATTTGATCAGTGGAATCGGTTTTTATCTGTATAATCTGCGTGTTGACATTGACTTCGGTATTTGTTTGTCTATAATTGCACTATGATTATCGATATCATTATCGTTATAATTTTTATAGGATTTTTCTTTCACGGATTTTTTACTGGATTGATTCGCAGCGTGTTCGATGTTGCCGGTATAATTGCCGGATATTTGCTCGCGGTCGCTTTTGGACAATCATTGCACATGCCGCACTTTCTTGCTTTTCTATTGATCTTTGTAATTACCGTTGTAATTTTTTCTTTTATTGGCCGTTCAGTTTCAAGGGCGGTTAGAAAAACACCAATTGGCAATACCGATCGTATCACGGGTGGTATTTTAGGTCTTCTAAAAGCATTTGTGATATGTTTTGTGTTATTATTGGGTGCTTTTTTATTGCAGAGCGATAACCGTATTGTTCAGGAATCCAGACTGGCGCCGGAGATCGTTAATGCAGGTATGTCCTATAGCCAGGTGCTTCCTCGAAAATGGTATCAATGGCTGCAGAAAGTAACCGGTCAGGGAAAAAAAGTAATTATTAATGGGGATAATCACTTTTCTTTCTGATTTTGGGAACGATGATTGGTTCGTTGCTGCGGTCAAAGGTGAGATCTTAGCACGCTAATCGCTAAACGCTATACGCTAAACGAAAAAAGAGCGTAACGCGTAACGCGAAGGAATCCAGCATCTGTACCCCAACCCATTTTCCATGTGGTTCCAGCATCCTTGCCCATAACCCATTAACCATCTGTTTTTATTGACTATACTGCATAATTATGTAGAATAGATTCATGCGCAAAGAAATGAAAAAAGATCGTATAATTATTCTTAACGGCGCGACTGGGACCAATTTGCTGTCCCAAGGATTGAAACCAGGTGAGTCACCCAGCATTCTCAATTTAAGGAATCCCGACGCGGTTTTCAAGATACAAAGAGCCTATGTTGATGCTGGTGCCGATATTATAATGACCAATACATTTTCTGCGAACCCTTTCAATATTTCACCACGTCAATTATCGCAAGTCCTTGAGCAGGGGGTAAAGATCGCCCGGAAAGCATCTCGGGGAAAAGTCAAGATATGGGGTGATGTCGGACCCCTGGGTGAGTTGATCGAACCATATGGACCTTTGAAACCGATTGAAGCCCAGGCGATCTATCGATCGATCTTTAAAATCTTTTTTCAAAAAGGCATTAGAGATTTCTTTATCGAGACCTTTACGTCGATCTCGGAGGCAAAGATCGCATTTTTATGTGCAATACCTTTTGCTCGCAGTATCGCGGTTTCATTGAGCTTGCAGGATAATCTTCATACGTTGATGGGTGAGATCCCCGAGAGCATTGCCGTTACATTTGATTCACTGGGAGCGTCAGCGATCGGTATTAATTGCACAACTCCAGAGGTCATAGTTAAAGCTCTCGACCGTATGAAATCGTATACCAGCAAACCCTTGATCGCAAAGCCAAATGCTGGCCGGGTAATAATAAAGGACAATAAGATACATAACTCATTGAACGACCGACAGCTTGCTCGTTATTATGGTGATTTTGTTAAAGCCGGCGCTAAAATGATCGGTGGATGCTGTGGTACTACCCCGGCATATATACGAATGATAAGCCGCAAACAAGCGCGACCGATGCCGGGTTCTAAGATCAAAGGGAATTTTATCTGTTCCGGGCGTAGTGTTCTGAATTTCGATACCAGAGATCTTATTATCGTCGGCGAGCGGCTTAATCCATCCGGTCGCAAAAAGCTGCGCACCGCTTTGAAGCAGAAAGATTTTGGTCTTTATGGTGAGGATGCAAAAAAACAGGAACAAGCTGGTGCCGGTATCCTTGATGTGAACGCCTATCTTGCTGAAGGTGATGAGAAAATTGATATAAACAAAGCAGTTAATGAGGTAAGTCGATCATCAATACTGCCGATATTAC
>MEUM01000123.1:0-9810 GCA_001771735.1 Caldifarciminota bacterium RBG_13_43_14
CCATGAAATTAATAATCCCCTGCAAGGTATTACATCATATATTGAGCTACTCCTTGAAGAAGAAAAAGATGTTGAGAAAAAAATCCGCACCAAAGAAGTACTGGATAGCGCTTACCGAATTTCCGAAACTGTTCGCGGCCTTTTAAATTTTGCTCGTCCGACGCCTCCCATGTTCACTAAAATCAGTCTTAATAAACTTATCTCCGAAACTCTCTCTTTCCTCCACCATCAACCTCTTTTCAAAAAGATCGTAATAGATAAAATATTGCCTGATTCAATGCCGCAGATTACCGCTGACGCAAATCAGATCCGGCAGGTTTTGCTCAATGTTTTTATCAATGCTGCACAGGCAATGCCTCAAGGAGGTTCATTGCATATTAGTACGAAAAAAGTAAAATTTGAAGAATATATTGAAACAGAAATAACCGATACTGGCGTCGGCATATTAAGAGATAATTTGAAGAAGGTTTTTGACCCTTTCTTTACGACCAAAAAAAGCGAAGGTACAGGTTTAGGTTTGAGCATTAGTTACAGCTATATTAAAAACCACAACGGACATATTAATATAAGCAGTGAACTAGGAAAAGGGACCCAGGTTGTGATTCTATTACCGATAAGACAGGCTGGACACGTGCAAAGTGAGGTTATCGAATAATGGCTGATTCAATTTTGATCATTGATGACGAAGTTCTAACATTGAATAATTTAAAAAAGGCCCTCGGCAAGGAGGGCTATGAAGTATTGCTTGCCGACTCCGGTGAAACTGGCATTGCCGCATTTAAGAAACACCGACCTAATCTTGTTCTCGCCGATCTTATGCTTCCTGGTATTGATGGCATTGAGGTTTTGAAACAGATAAAAACAATTGATACTGACACCGTAGTCATCATGATCACGGCGTATGAAATTTTAGAGAGAGCCGTGGAATCGATGAAACTTGGGGCTTATGACTATCTTCTAAAACCATTTAAACTTAGCGAGTTGAAAGCAAGTATAACCCGTGCTCTTGAACTGCAATCATTACGCATTCGTGTATCGGAAACGGTTGCGTCAGAAAAGGGTAAGTATTTTTTTGACAGAATTACCGCCAAAAACAGACGAATGATTGAGATTTTACGATCCGCCAAAAAGGTTGCTGCTCTGGATAAAACAACCGTCCTCATAACCGGAGCGAGCGGCGCCGGCAAAGGTCTGATTGCTCGAGCGATACATTATAATAGCCCCAGAGTTGAAGAACAATTCATCGAGATCAACTGCGCAGCAATCCCAGAAAACCTTCTAGAAAGTGAACTGTTCGGTTATGAACCAGGTGCTTTTACCGATGCCCGGCGAAGAAAAATCGGGCTCTTTGAAAAAGCCGATCACGGAACAATATTTTTGGACGAAATAGCTGATATGCCTTTGCCCCTACAGGCTAAGGTCCTCAAGGTAGTTGAAGAACAAAGCTTTACTCGCCTGGGCGGTACTACCCAGATCAAAATCGATGTTCGGATCATAACCGCTTCTAATAAAAATCTGAAAAGAAACGTCGAAAATGGTGAATTTCGTGAAGATCTTTATTATCGCCTTAATGTAATACCGATCAACATTCCGCCGTTGCGAGAGCGAAAAGAAGATATTTTACCCCTTATTCTCGCGTTCACTAACGAACTAAACCGCGAATTACATAAATCATATAAAGGCATTACTGAAGATGCCGCCAAAGTTCTAATTGAGTATGACTGGCCAGGGAATGTACGTGAGCTGAAGAATATTATTGAAAGAATAATGGCTCTAAATGATGCAGAAGAAATTACCATCGATCACTTACCTTTGGAAATAAAGACACAAATGAAACCAACCGCACCCGAGATAATCCAAGAAATAGCTAAACAGGATCAATTTATTTCCCTCCATGAACTGGAGAAAAAATACATAAAGCAGGTCCTTAAATACACCGGTGGCAACAAGACAATAGCCGCCAAGGTACTCGGTATACATCCAACCTCATTATTTCGAAAACTTAAAGCCATGGAATAAACGCTATATTCATTTACTATAGCATTTTAGTCTTGCCCATAGCATAATGCTATGAATTCGATTTAAAAACTTCCGTAATTACGAACGATCGTGCTGGCATGATTAATGCATATTATAGTAATTGAATGGAGGTCAAACATGGTTCAAACAACTGAAACCAAGACAAAGGGCAAGAAGTACGATCCTTTTATTGAGGCAACTCTACAATATGAAAGAGCTGCCAGTAAATTGGACCTTGAATCGTGGATATATAATCGTCTCAAGTATCCGGAAAGAGAATTAACGGTCCATATGACAATTACTCGAGACGACGGTAAAGTAGAAACTTTCACCGGTTATAGAGTACAACATTCAACTTTAAGAGGACCCGGGAAAGGAGGCATTCGATATAGCCCTGAGGCTTCGATTAGTGAATGTAAGGCACTTGCTGCCTGGATGACATGGAAAACAGCAGTACTCGATCTGCCGCTCGGTGGTGCAAAAGGTGCGGTAATATGTAATCCACCAGATATGTCTGAATGTGAACTTGAGAAATTAACCAAAGAATATACCTATGCAATAAAGGATATAATTGGACCGCACAAAGATATTCCTGCGCCTGATGTATGGACTAATTCCCAAACAATGGCTTGGATTTGCGACGCTTATAGTCGATATGTTGGTTATTTCGAACCGGCGGTGGTAACCGGTAAACCACTTTGCATAGGCGGTTCATTAGGAAGACCCCAGGCAACCGGTCTTGGCATGTATTATACGCTACTGGAAACCTCTAAGCATTTAGAATTTCCTCTTGAAGGCAAGAAAGTCACTATTATTGGGTATGGAAACGTGGGTAGCTCGATCGCGCGATTGCTTCAGGAATACGGCTGCAAGATAATTGCGATCACCGATATATACGGAGGCATATACAATAAAAATGGTATTCCCATTCCCGAATTGGATGCATATGTAACCAGAACTAAAACGGTGAAAGGTTTCAAAAAATATGATTCCATTAACAACGAAGAACTGCTGGAACTCAACTGCGACATATTATTGCCATGTGCCATGGAAGGTATGATACATGAAAAAAACGCCGATAGAATCAAGGCAAAAATAATCTGCGAGGGAGCCAATGGTCCAACTACTACTGAAGCCGACGAAATACTAATAAATAAAGGTGTATTCATCCTCCCGGATATTCTTGCGAATGCCGGCGGAGTGACCGTATCATATCTGGAATGGGTACAGAATGTCCAAAGAAACTACCTTGAAGAAGAAGAGGTGAAAAAACGGTGTTGGAAAATGATGCAGAAATCATTCTGGGATGTGGTCCGTATTGCTGACAACTATAAAACTGATTCAAGAAACGCTGCCTATATTCTAGCTGTGCAACGAGTGGCTGATTCGGTCAGACTTTTCGGCAAAATTGGCAGAAATTAGAACTGTCAATAATTTTTAAAGGGCTGGGTACTACCCAGCCCTTTTTTATTGCACTTTGCATTACTGCAGAATCCAATAGTTGACTTTGGCTAAAAAACAACTATAATAAATCGCTTTGAAAGGAGTTGTATGATATTTAACCCCAAAATTCTCAATAATATCGTTAAAAAGTATGGGCAAACCAAGTCCAATTTGCTGGCAATTCTGATTGATATTCAAACTGAATATAAATGGCTGCCACCCGAAGCTTTGAAAATGATTGCCGAACAATTAGAACTCCCGCTTATTGATGTATACTCAGTCGCCTCTTTCTACCATGCCTTTAGTCTAACTCCCCGTGGAAAACATATTGTCACGGTCTGTCAAGGTACAGCTTGTCATGTACGTGGTGCACCAATCATTCTTGACCGGGTTCAAGGAAAACTAGGCATTAAACCGGGTTGTACCACAAAAGATGACCGATTTACTCTGGAAACTGTTAACTGCCTGGGAGCCTGCGCGCTTGCGCCAATTGTTGTTGTTGACGGGCAATATCACGGACAAACCTCAATCAAGAAAGTTGATACGATACTTGCTCAATACCAGAAGGCAGAGAAAAAAGTTAAATTAAAGAAAAAATCCATCAGCAAAATCAAGAAGAAAAAGTGACGCTCGGGAAAATAATAGAACTGCTCAATTGTCAGATTATATCTGGAGCTGTTGACCTTCAGCTTGATATTAAATCAGCTAAAGCCTCGGATCTGATGAGTGATGTCTTAACGTATTCCGGACCCGGCAAGCTACTTATGACTGGACTAACTAATATTCAAGTAATCCGTACCTGTGATATTGCTGGTATTTGTGTTGTTATTTTTGTTCGCGGCAAGAAACCTCTAATCGAAACTGTTGAACTGGCCAAAACATGCAAAATAGCCATTCTGGCTACACGGCTATCAATGTTTGAAGCCTGCGGTATGCTCTATTCTAATGGCCTTAAAGGTGTCACAATAACAGCACCCGCGCAGTAAAAAAAATGTCAACCGTAGCTGTTCTCTCTCAGACCTTCAATATTAAAGGTGGTGATTTCGTCAATGCGGGCGAACCAGCATGTAAAATTAGAAATATCCTGAGAGAGATCGGGATTAACGCAAATGTCATACGGCGGGTCGCAATTGCTGCCTATGAAGCTGAGATGAACGTTGTTATGTATGCACGACAGGGCGAAATACGCCTTAAAATTACCCCGCATAAAATATTGCTTGAGATTGAAGATACCGGGCAGGGAATTGAGGATATCACGCTGGCCATGCAACCCGGGTATTCAACCGCAACCGAGGAGATGCGTGAAATGGGATTTGGCGCTGGAATGGGCTTGCCAAACATAAAAAAGAACTCTGATATTTTCAATATACATTCAACCCATGGTAAAGGGACAAGATTAAAGCTTACATTCAAATTAAATGGGAAAACTAAAAAATAAAACTTTTTTTCACTCCATAAAGATAGACCATAACCGGTGTATTGGCTGTGTTCAGTGCATGAGATATTGCCCCACCAAGGCGATACGCGTAAAAAACAGTAAAGCGATTATCAACAAGGAGCTTTGTATTGATTGTGGTGAATGCCTGAGAGTGTGTGAACAAAATGCCATTGTGCCGATCACAACCTCCTCCGCTGACATCAACAAATTTAAATACATAGTTGCCTTGCCTTCGCCGGTTCTTTTTTCTCAATTTGGCCAGAACATAATGCCCGACCAAATACTTTCCGCACTCCGTGCAATAGGCTTTGATTATGTTTATGATGAAGCATGGATGTGTGAAATGACGAGCATGGCGATCGAGAAATACCTTGGTGAGAACAGAGAACAATTGCCGATAATCTCTTCAACCTGTCCCGTGGTCGTAAGATTGATTCAGAAATTATTTCCAAGTTTATGCAAACTGATCATACCAATCGAACCACCAAGGGAAATTGCTGCAAAAAACCTGCGGGAACAACTGTCTCAAAAACATGACCTCAAGAAAAAAGACATCGGTATTTTCCATATCACACCGTGTTCGGCAAAATTGGTGTCGATAAACCATCCTGAAACCATGAAATATTCCCACCTTGATGGAGCTTTATCTATACAGGAAATCTATAATGAAATCATGATGATATTAAAAAAATCTACCGAGCCTCATCTAATGGATGTTCAAAACCGAATCAGCGGTATTGGTATAGGATGGGCAATATCAGGGGGTGAAATTAGAGGTCTGAAATCATCCCTTGCAGTGTCCGTATCCGGAGTCCATGATACAATTAGAATTCTCGAGGATGTAGAAGCAGGTAAACTAAAAAATATTGAATATCTTGAATGTTTAATCTGCCCTGACGGTTGCGTTGGCGGCCCACTTACGGTTGAGAACCGATTTGTTGCAAAAAGCAATGCTCTCCGGCTAATAAAAACATTCGGTGGAAAGAAAAAGGTTGATGAAAATTTGTTTATGAATCTTTACCGAAGAGGTTTTTTTTCTTTCGAAGAAGAAGTAAAACCAAAACCATTCCCGGCTCTTGATAGAAATAGGAGTAAGGCAATTAAAAAGATTCAGCAAATCGATAGAATATTCAAAAAACTGCCCAAGATAGATTGTGGTCTATGCGGATCGCCGGACTGTAAGACATTCGCTGAAGATGTAGTTCGGAATGAAGCCAAAATGGAAAAATGTATTTTCAAAAAAAAATGTGAGAGGAAAAAATGATAGATAGCAAAATATATATATCGGATATAATAAAAGCCGGTAATTTACAGGTAATATATGGTGAACACTTAACAAAAAGGGCAATCAAGGGCGGCTACGCCAGCGATTTGCTAAGCGATGTTATCGGGAACAGCAAAGCCGATGATATATGGGTAACACTACAGGGTCATCCGAATATCATTGCGGTTGCAAAACTTAAGGAACTTGCCGGGATAATTATAGTAAATGGGCGAAGACCCGAAGCAGATACCTTGAATAAAGCAAAAGCAGAAGACATAATCATCCTATCCAGCAACCTTCCTGCGTTCGAAATAATTGGCAAATTGTATGCATTCGGTATTTCTGGGCTGCGTTGATGCTGCGATGCTATCGTTGCGATTTGCATATACATACATGTTTATCACCCTGTGCCGATTTAACGATGTCACCTAAACGAATTGTAAAAAAGGCAAGGGTAAAGAAGCTTGATATTATCGGAATCACCGATCATAATTCGGCTGAGAATGTCCAGGCTACTATAAATGCAGCGAGTATGAATAATATAATTGTATGGGCAGGAATGGAAATCACAAGTGCGGAAGAAGCTCACCTAATTGCGCTTTGCGATTCAATTGAAGCAGCATTGAAACTGCAGAAACAGGTCTACGATGCGCTCATACCGGGCGAGAATAATGAAGAGCTTTTCGGAAAACAAATAATCGTCGATGAATTTGATGAAATTAAGGGATACAATCGGAGACTATTGATCGGGGCAACCACACTGACGATTGAACAGATCGCGAAGGCGGTTCATGATAACAGTGGTGTGCTTGTCGCCTCTCATGTTGACCGTGAAAGTTACAGCATTATCGGACAACTGGGCTTTATTCCCCAGAATCTTTGTCTCGATGCCGTTGAGATATCACCCAATATGACAATTAAGGAAGCGGAAAGAAAAATCCCGGAGACTACAAAATATCCTATGATAACCTCCTCGGATGCGCATTTCTTAAAAGAAATCGGTAACGCGACCACCTCTTTTTTACTTAACCAGCCAACAATTAAAGAACTCCATATGGCTTTGCATCATAAGGCAGGAAGAAAAATCATCTTGGAATCATAGCTTATGAAAGACCTATCACTGCATATTCTCGATATTGTCGAAAATAGCATAGCTGCCGGTGCAAAAAACATTAAAATAACCATCGATGAGGATACAAAAAAGGACTTATTAATACTGAAAATTCAGGATGACGGCAAGGGTATGAATAAAAAAACGCTAAGCAAGGCGCTTGATCCATTCTTTACAACAAAAAAAGTAAGAAGAATAGGACTCGGGCTTTCTATGCTTGCTCAGGCAACACGGGAAACCGGAGGAAGCATAGATATAAAATCCAAAAAAGGCGAGGGAGCCTGTATTACTGCCATTTTCGTGTATAGCCATATTGATCGTAAACCACTTGGAGATATAACCGAAACGCTTATAAGTTTAATCGCGACCAGAGGTTTTGATATTGATTTCATCTATAAACATTATAAAAATAAACACGGTTTTATCTTTGATACAAAAGTAATAAAAAAGAAGCTCAAAGATGTTCCCGTATATAATACTCTGGTAATTAATTATTTAAAGAACAATTTAACGAAGGAATTTGAAAAACTAAAGAAAAGGAGTAACGCATGAAGAAATTGAAAATCGGCGATTTAGAAAAAATCAGGGATAAGGTGAGAAGAACCGCGAATCTCAGGCAAGGTAAAGCAAAAGCTAGAATAACAATCCACATGGGAACATGTGGCATCGCGGCTGGTGCGCGTACAATATTGACTGCTCTCATGCAGGAGATCGACAAAAAAAATATCAAGGACATTATTATCACCACATCGGGCTGTGCAGGACTATGCAGTCGTGAACCAATGGCCACGGTTGAAGTTACCGGGAAACCACCCGTCAAATATGTGGACCTGACCAAAGAAAAGATTATCAAAATCCTAAATAATCATGCATTGAAGGGCAATATCGTAAGCGAATACGCATTGGCTATTGGGAGTGAAAGAACACACTAACCAGGAGGCTGAGGTGACACAGTATCGAATACATTTACTTGTATGTGCCGGAACCGGATGTGTTGCAGCCGGCTCTTTTGATATTAAAAAGGCCTTGGAAAGCGCAATAGCAAAGAGCAAATTAACCGCCGAAGTAATGGTAGTATCTACTGGCTGCAATGGTTTTTGTGAACGTGGACCAATAGTTGTCGTACAACCGGATGGGATATTTTATCAAAGATTAAAAACCGATGATATACCGCTCCTTGTAAATGAACATCTAATAAAAGGTCGTCCGGTCAAAAAACTCATGTACGTACCACCAACCGAAGAAAAACCTATTCCAAAAATGATGGATATCGGATTCTTTAAACACCAACGTCTTGTGGTTCTAAAAAACCGAGGGCGTATCGATCCCGAAAATATCGAAGAGTACATTGCCTTTGATGGATATCAAGCGCTGGAACAAGCACTAGCAAAGATGACACCCGAAAAGATTATCAAAGAGATTAAAACATCGGGCTTACGAGGTCGAGGTGGGGCAGGATTCCCTGCCGGTCTTAAATGGGAACTTTGCAGAAACGCAGCCGGCGATGAAAAATATGTTGTGTGCAATGCTGACGAAGGTGATCCAGGTGCTTTCATGGACCGCAGCGTGCTTGAGGCTGATCCGCATGCAGTTCTCGAAGGTATGATAATCGGTGCTCGTGCAATCGGCGCTCAAAGAGGCTATATTTATATACGAACTGAATACCCGCTAGCGCTCAAACGATTGCGCCAGGCGATTGATCAGGCACGCGAGTATGGAGTTCTTGGGCAAGATATTTTCGGAGCCGGGTTTGATTTCACGATCGAACTAGTGCAGGGTGCCGGGGCATTCGTTTCCGGTGAGGAAACCTCTCTTCTCGCAGCTATCGAAGGCAAGGTTGGAATTCCACAACAACGTCCACCCTATCCAGTCCAGCGCGGTTTGTTCAAAAAACCGACGAATATCAATAACGTTGAGACATGGGCTAATGTGCCCCAGATAATATTAAAAGGCGCGAAGTGGTTTTCGTCCATGGGAACCGAGGGTAGTAAGGGCACAAAGATTTTTTCGCTTGTTGGCAAGATCAATAATACCGGGCTGGTTGAGGTACCGATGGGCATTACCCTTAAAGACATTATTTATGAGATTGGTGGCGGTATACCCAAGAGCAAAAAATTCAAGGCGGTTCAAACCGGTGGTCCATCCGGCGGATGCATTCCAAAAAGACTTTTGGATCTGCAGGTCGACTATGAAACACTTAAGCAAGCAGGTTCGATGATGGGCTCTGGTGGTATGATTGTAATGGATGAAGATACTTGTATTGTTGATGTAGCTAAATATTTTATGAATTTTTTGAGAGACGAATCATGCGGGAAATGCCTATCATGTCGCGAAGGAACCCAGAGAATGTGGGAATTACTTGATAAAATCACCAAAGGTCATGGAATCATACAGGACCTCGAAGTGCTCGAAGACCTAGCTATCGCAACCCACGATGCTTCAATGTGTGGACTGGGACAGTCGGCTGGCAATCCGGTTCTAAGTACTTTGCGTTATTTTAGAGATGAATATCTTGAGCATATAAAATACAAAAGA
>MEUM01000123.1:10070-11741 GCA_001771735.1 Caldifarciminota bacterium RBG_13_43_14
TGTTCTCAAAGAGGATATCGAGCGGGTCAAAAATAAAGGCGTGATCATAGAAACCGGGAAAAAACTCGGACGCGATTTCAGCATCGAAAAATTGTTTGAGAGTGGCTATAAAGCAATCTATTTGGCCACGGGTGCCCATAAAAGCATCAAACTGGCGATTCCGAATGAAGATGCGGTTGGTGTCATCCCCGCCATGCACTTTCTCAACAAAATGCATCAGGGTGAAAAAATGAACTTGGGCAAGATCGTAGCGGTTGTAGGCGGAGGTAACTCGGCGGTTGATGCAGCACGTGTAGCCCAGCGGCTGCCCGAGGTTGACAAAGTTATTATCATTTATCGCCGAACCCGTGCTGAAATGCCTGCCTACGAAGAAGAGATCGAAAGCGCATTAGAAGAAGGCATTGATATTAGATTTCTCACCACACCAACCCAGGTAATCACAAAAGACACTCAGGTAGTCGGAATTGAATGCGTTAAAATGGAACTTGGTTCGTTCGATGAAAGCGGCCGACGACGACCGATTCCGATCAAAGGATCTGAATACGAAATCAAAATAAACACATTAATCCAGGCGGTCAGCGAACAACCAGATCTTAGTTGTTTAGGCAAAGACCATGACTTCAACACTTCTGGCTGGAATACATTAGTAGTTGATCACGAAACGCTAGCCACAAACATTCCGGGAGTATTTGCCGGCGGTGATGTTACTCGAGGACCGAATACAGTCATCGAAGCGATGGCGGATGGTAAGAAAGCGGCATTATCAATTGACAAATTTATCCGCGGCGATAAGACTGAAATTACCTATGAAGTCACGCGACCGTCGATTTATGTTGAATTCGCACAACTAAATATCGAAGAATTACTCGAGGCATCACGACCGAAAGCAAATAAATTGCCTACCCCCAGTAGAAAAAAGAATTTCAAGGAAGTAAGTATTAAGCTGGATAAAAAAACGGCAATACAGGAAGCAAAACGATGTTTACGCTGTGACCTGGAAGTCAGACATGAAGATGATACAAAGGAGAAAAAATGATTACGTTCACATTAAATGGTCTGGAAGTTCAGGTTCCTGCAGGGTACACAATTCTTGAAGCATGCCAGTTCTTTGGTATTGAAATACCCACGCTCTGTTACTATGAAGGTCTTGAACCATATGGGGGATGTCGACTGTGCCTGGTTGAAATCGGTGAAGGCAACAATACAAAACTAGTAAGCTCTTGTACTTATCCAATCGAAGAAGGCATGATTGTACGCACTAATACAAAACGGGTTGTGCATGCGCGCAAGATAATGATCGAACTTCTCGTCTCAATTTGCCCCACATCGAAAACTATACAGGACCTGGCATCGAAATTCGGTGTTACCAAAATCCGGGTCCCAATAAGAAAAGAAAACTGTATCCTGTGCGGACGTTGTGTCCGGATGTGCAAAGAACAAATGCAAGGTAAAGCGATTGGATTCGTTGAGCGCGGGTATAAGAAAAAAATCACCACTCCCTTCAATATCAAATCCGACGACTGCAAACTCTGCGGCGGCTGTATCTACGTTTGTCCAGCATGTCAGCTGCGCTGCCAGGGTCCAGATGCATCAACCGATTTATGCAGTGGCTGCCTCCATTTTGAACCCAGCTGTACTAATACCCATGATGATATGCAATGCTGGATGGGT
>MEUM01000124.1:0-5528 GCA_001771735.1 Caldifarciminota bacterium RBG_13_43_14
GAGCGAAGCGTGGCGATCTATGAGATTGCTTCGTCGCTCCACTCCTCGCAATGACAGGTGAAAAACGTTAGTTTCGTTAAGTTCGTTCATTTGGTCTATTTACCGAGTACCGAGTACGATTGCTGTAGTTCAAGTTCCAACTGCTTTTTCTCCTCTGCCCCTTTTCTCCGCTTCACCTTTTCAATTTTTTACGCGCTACGGTCTTTCACTTCCCACTGCCAACTTATTAAGTTTTTACTTACTAAAAGCAATTGACGCTACAATCTCTCTTACTGTTCGAGTAAATGCCGCAGGCATGCATCGGGAACTACCTCCAGCTTCAAAGCTTCCCAACTTCGAATCTTCAATTATTACGATTTTAAAGTTGCAACCACATTCGTCTTGACATCAAAGATTGAATCATTATAATTATTTAATTGTAAGCAGAGGTCACCATACAACTTGGTAACATGAAATCAGGAGTCACACCGAGCAGTAATTCAGCAAAATCCATTCAGTTTAGTTATATTTCATGGATTATGGGGTGATTATGAACAAATTTGCTCGTTCGCTAATTATTGTTTTTTGTTATTTACTTCTTACTTCTAACTTAATACTTCCGGCTTTTCTAAGTGCCCAGATCCCGGAATGGGTGTATCAGTATGTGCATCCGAGTTCCTCTGACGAATGGTCATCAGCGATAGTCGTGGATAGTCTTGGCAATACTTATACAACTGGTGTTTTGAGCTCAGATGATACAACCGGTGGTCATATATCAGGAATCAGCGTCATAAAATTAAACACTTCTGGTCAACAAAAGTGGATTTATTTTAATGACACCTTGGCAAGACATGCGTATGGCAATGACATTGCTTTCAAGTTTAATAAGGTTTATGTTACTGGATATGCACAATTTCTTAATAATAATAAAGATTTAATAGTTTTGTGCCTTGATACTTCAGGGGTTACGGACTGGATACATAGAGATACGGTGGCAGGGGAGGCGAATGCAGTAATTGCGGTATCACCCAATACAGTCTACATTGCCGGTTTTACATATGGAAGTAGTTTAGATATTATTGCAAAAAAATTGGATTCCCTTGGTAATGAGGTTTGGCGTTATGTTTATGATGGTCCGGCAGGGAATTATGATGAGGCAAACTGTCTTGCAATTGATAAAAATGAGAATATTCATATTGGCGGATATTCAACGGGAATTAGCACAGCTGAAGATTTTACGGTTATCAAGCTTGATTCCGCGGGTAATGAACAATGGGTATATCGGTATGATGGCCCAGCAAACTATCGGGATGAGTTAAAGGCGCTTACCCTTGATCCACTGGGTAATATCTACATGACTGGTTGGTCTTGGGGTATTGTGGGCGAATGGGATTTTTGTGTGGTGAAGATTGATTCTTCAGGTCAGGAGCAATGGGTGTATCGGTATGATGCGCCGAGCAATATGTGGGATTTAGTTTATGATCTTGCCGTTGATGATTCGGGGAATGCCTATGTTTGTGGCTGTTCCGATGATGTGGATACAACGTCTTTATTTACGGTAATAAAAGTAGATTCGCATGGCAATGAACAATGGTGTTATTTTGACGCTGGTCCAAATGACAATGGTGGTATTGCCATTTGTGTGGTTCTTGATGGTTTTGGTGGGGTTTATGCGGGTGGTTTTTTACGCAATACATCATATAGAGCTCAAATTGCGGTGGCAAAGTTAAATCTGTTTGGTGATACACTATGGACATATATCTATCCCCATGTTCCGCCTTCTCCATCTGGTGCTGATGTTACACATGATATTGTTGCGGATATTGATGGGAATATCTATGTAGCGGGAAGGATTAATGTGAGTACCTGGAATGACGATATCGTGGTGATGAAGTTTGCATCGTTACAGGGGGTGTTAGAGGAGGTAAAAATAGAAAAAATCGCAAATAACAAAAGCGCGAGTTCAATTTTTAGAGGTGGTGTCGATATTTTTTTAGATGAAAGTGCGCAGGTAGTGATTTATGATGTTGTGGGAAGACCAATCTTACAACAATCACTCCCTTCAAAACAGAGGATAAACATCAAGCTTCAGCCTGGTGTATATTTTATGCGGGTTGGAGAAAGAGGGAACAAAGTGATGCAAAAAATAATAATTCTATAATAATCAAGGAGGACAATATGAATAACATAAAGATAGTTCTCTTATCACTTTTTTTAGGAGTGACTGTATTAAATGCTGGGTATATCACATCGCCCCTTCAGGCGGTGCTGGATACCCTGTCGTCCGGGAACAAAACCTGGGTTAGCGTTCATTTGGTGGAAAAACCTAACCTTACTCGTTTTCCACAAAAGGCTTATGCACAGAAGATTGCCCATTTGAAGGAATTTTCTCAGAGGGTTCAGCGACCGTTGATTGACTTTGCTAATTCATTCGGCAATCAGATAGATAGTTTGAAATCGTTCTGGGTATTCAATGGTTTTACTCTAAAGGCGACAAAGCCGGTAATTCTTGCAATTGTTTCACGACCTGAGGTGGATTTTGTGAATGGTGGTGAGACGCGTGTCTTAGAGGGACCGATTGGAGGTGGTGCACCACCTCCACCTGAACGAGAGTGGAACATTGAACGTGTTGGTGCGCATTTGGTGTGGCTGGATGGGTATACAGGTGAGGAGATTGTTGTTTGTATATTTGATTCCGGGATGCGGGAAGACCATGAAAGTTATGTAGAAAAATGGCGGACTGAATATGGATGGCTAAATGCCTGGAAAGATGCTTCTAACCAGCAACAAACTACGCCGGTTGATTACAACGGTCACGGTACCCATGTTGGTGGAATTGCCATTGGTGGTGATGGCTGGAGTGGTAGTTTGCGAGATATTGGCGTTGCACCCGGTGCCAAACTAATTGCCTGCACTCCGCGCTATGCTTACAGCGCACTTCGTCACGCGTGTTTTCAGTGGATTGCTGACTTGACAAATACACCTTATGGCAATCTTGCGCCGGATGTAGTCAATTGTTCATGGGGCGACCAAAATCATTTGGGAGATTCTGATGAATATTGGTTTGATATAATTGTATTACGCGAATTGGGCATTATTCCCGTATTTTGTATTGGTAATAATAATCAAGGTTGGATGGATCTGAACTGGCCGCCCGGGAATTTCCCGACAACAATTGGTGTTGGCGCAACTAACTATTATGATCAAAAAGCCTCCTTTTCATGCGAAGGACCGGCACCAACCGGAAGCCCTTGGTGCGAATCTAAATACTGGTCTCGACCCGATTGGAATTACATAAAACCAGACATAATAGCTCCCGGTGGGAAATATGAAGATAATATAGGAATTTATTCTGCTGACAAGAATGATCCGAATAATTATCTATGGATGCAGGGCACTTCTCAGGCAACCCCCCATATTACCGGTGCGATTGCCCTGATGCAGGAAGCAGCGATGGTTAATTTTGGTCATAAACTTGACTATAGTGATATCTACGACATTCTTATCGAATCAGCCGAAGCAGTAGGTCAGACTGTTCCCAACAATCAATATGGTTGGGGTCGTTTGAACTGTAAGCATGCTGTGGATAGTGTTGTAGCATTTCAAATGAAATCCTCATCGCCGTTAGCAATGACTCATAATAATCAACATAAACTGCTTTATGATGAAATCAATGGCAAATTGCATTTTATCTATCAATCCGGACAGGATTTTACTGGCCATGGCAAATACATCCGCCATACTAATTCAACCGATGGTGAGCACTGGTCAGTCGAGCAGAAACTGGGTGATGGTGATACGCCGACCATTGCGCTTGATGACAATGGTAATGTTCATTGTATATATCGGGACGGCAATGCGATTTTATATCAACGTTTGACCGGCGCACCGGAGACTTTATTTATTGACCTTTTTGCCATGGATGTCAGTGTGCCGGCATTTGCGATTTACGAAAACACCGGTTATGTTGCATTTGAATTGTATAATCAATGGATGCAAAGTTTTATGCGGGTCGGATCATTTGATATTACCAGTGTCAATCCGGTGCTTCAATATAGCGACCTGGAATCAACGAGTGCTTATCGCTTTGGCGCACCGGCTTTAGTTGTCGATCCGGATTATGGTTTAGTTGTTGTCTATACCCGTAAAATCAACGGGATACCGGAAGTGTATTATCGTGCCAGCGAGCAGGGCTGGCAATTGATGCTGGTATCAAACAATGATGGTGTAAAATCCTGTTCACCCGCGGTAATTTCTGCTCTTGGTTTATGGTTTTTCTGGGAAGAGGCTGAGCCGTCAGACATATATTATCGGCGCCGGACTATCAACTGGTTAAATCGTCCGAGTCCGGTATATACAAGTTCAGAAGCAGCTTCGATTGCACCGCGCGTTGCATTAAATAACCTTGATCCATCCAAACTTTATGTCAGCTGGTCAGAGCAGACTGGTGAAACCTATAACATATATGTATCTGCCTACTATGGTTCCTGGCAGAATCCGTCCGTAATCAGTACGAGTGTCGTGGAATCGCGTGATCCTGATCTGGTCTATATACCAGAAGCTTTGATTGAAGGGCGGTTGCTGGTTAATTATGCTGAAGGTAATGAAGAATGGATTAATCGAGGAACATATTTACCAGTGTATCGATTGCATACCTATCAGAGCGTGTTGCCGTTTACACCGGGTGGTGGCGCACAAAGCAAGGACGATTCAGTTATTAATACCGGTGATGCCTTAATGTTCATGTCCGGGACGGTTGTGAATAATCACATTGACTTTCGATATGTGTTATCCAGTGCTGGTATAGTGAGATTATTAATTTACGATACAGCTGGCCGGGTAGTCAAGACGGTTGTCAATGCATATCCGAGTCCTGGTGACTATCAGCAAAGGGTTGACGTAAGTAAATTACCGGCTGGTGTTTATTTTGTTGGTTTTAAGACCAGCAATGATCAAAAGATCGAAAAGGTGGTGTTGATAAAATAGTTTGAAAGAAGATTAAAATAAATGCTGAATTCCAACAATACAACTAGTGGTCATAAGAATTGTCACCCGAGCATCGCCAAATCGCTAATGCAATTGTTGAACCATAATCTAAACTCCTTTCCTTGAACTCAGATTATAGCTATTTGGGGTGTGCACTTTTAATTGTTAAATGACAGACTTCTCGATTCCGGTTGACAAATTGAGCCAAATTATTATAATATTATCCTAACTCACAAAGGAGGCATGATGGACAAAATCACTATTAGTGTAATTAAAGCCGATATCGGCGGCTATGTGGGGCATTCCAGTATGCACCCGAATTTAATGACAAAAGCAATGCAGATCCTTGATGAGCACAAGAAAAAAGGATTGATCGTTGATTTTCATGTCACTCATTGCGGTGATGATCTGGAACTGATCCTCACTCATCGTCATGGGAACGAATCGGGCGAAATCCATAAAATGGCTTGGGACCTGTTCGTAGAAGGAACCAATGTTGCTAAAGAACTCAAACTTTACGGCGCTGGACAGGACCTGCTTTCCGACGCGTTCTCCGGCAATAT
>MEUM01000124.1:5537-5896 GCA_001771735.1 Caldifarciminota bacterium RBG_13_43_14
GGGTCCGGGCTGTGCGGAAATGACGATCGAGGAAAGAAAAAGCGAGCCGATAATTATCTTTGCCGCGGATAAAACTTCACCCGGCGCCTGGAATATGCCGCTGTATAAAATGTTCGCTGATCCATTCAATACTATCGGGTTGATCATCGATCCAAGCATGCATGATGGTTTTACTTTTGAAGTACTTGATATATTTGCGAATAAAACCGTCAAGCTCAATACTCCGGAAGACATGTATGATCTCCTTTGTCTGATCGGAGCTTCGGAACATTATATACTCAAAAATATTTATAAAAAGGACGGACTCATCGCCGCCACCACTTCTACCCAGCGCGTTAACCTTCTGGCCGGTCGATATG
>MEUM01000124.1:5971-9920 GCA_001771735.1 Caldifarciminota bacterium RBG_13_43_14
TCTCTTTTCCTTATATGGTTACCGGCTGGATGCGCGGATCGCATTGGGGACCGTTCATGCCGGTCGGTGTTTGTGATGCTAATCCCACACGGTTTGACGGACCACCGCGCGTGATCGCGCTTGGATTCCAGCTGACCAACGGCACGCTTACCGGACCGAGAGACATGTTTGCGGACATCAGCTATGACCTGGCTCGTCAGCAGGCGAATGAAGTCGCCAACTATATAAGACGGCATGGCCCGTTCGAACCTCAGAGACTGCCGCTTTCCGATATGGAATATACGACCCTCCCGCAGGTCTTGAACAAACTAAAGGATCGCTTTAAATAAAAAAGTACAGTACGTAAATGTACTCGATTCTGTGCGCAATCCTTTTAAGCCAGCTCGTTGATCCGGGCGCAACCGGTTATACATTCCTTAAACTCGGGGTTGGCGTACGCCCGGTAGCCATGGGCAACGCTTTTACTGCATTGAGCGATGATGGCAATGCTGTGTTCTGGAACCCATCCGGCTTGGGTATTGTTAATGGCTATTACCTTGCCGGCATGGCGATGAACCATTTATATTATTTTAATTATTACAATCTGACATCCGCGATTCCAATCACCAAGTCAAGCGGTTTGGGTATTGGTTTATGCTATCTGGGTGCAAAAGATATCGAATATTCAGAAAGAGGCGAGATCGGTGATGAATTCACAAACTCGGATATGCTTCTTAATGTCGGGTATGGACGTAATTTCGGAAAACGGAATACAATCGCATTCGGCGCGGCGGTCAAAGTTATACGGAGCCAGCTATATCGATATAGCTGCTTCGGTGTGGTCGCTGATATAGGAGTGATTCTGAATCCCTATAAATTTATTTATTTGGGTACGGTATTAAAAAACTTTGGCTCACCGCGCCGTTTTATCGAATATTGGGAATACCCGCCGGTAAATTTTCGGCAGGGAGTAGCCTTTAAAATTCCTTTTGCCGACAATCACTTTATTCTCGCCGCTGATTATTCGTGGTACCCGGATGTATCCCCGACCGCATCGGTCGGAGCTGAAATCCGAATCCGCGCACCCAAATTCATGGAATCAATTGGTCAGGATCGAATTTCCGGATTCTCCTTAATGGGCGGATATCAAACTGGTTATCAGACTGGTACATGGTCAGGTTTTTCATTTGGGTTTTCAATTGAGCTAGTACTGGTCCAAAATCTATATCTTGATATCTCTGCCCTGCTTCTTTCCTATGGTTATTTAGGCAGCTCTGAACGTATCGCCGTAGGTATGAATTATGCGCCCAAGAAAGAGGCGCCCAAGAAACCGAGTAATCGCAGCCGGCGTTCCAAATAAAGACACCACTGGCACCGGCATCAAAGGATCCCATGATCTGTGTATATACATAATCGCCGTTAAAACTATCCGCTTTATAATCAAATCCCTGAATATAAGGTATCAATCGAACACTTTGCGGTAATTTCTGCCTTGCCCTTATAACTGAATCATAGTATATCCAGTAATTCCGCCAGTAATCATTATCCCAACGCTTGAAGCTGTCACCGAAATGAGACGGATAGAGCATCGGAAAAATCAGATCAACATATTTACCCATTTTAGCTATATCCTGTCCCTCATTTCGCAATGGGTGCCACACGGCAAATCCGAAGATACAGATACCGATTTTGGCCTTAACCGTTTTCTTCGCTGCTATCAGGAAATCATGAAGTATTTGATCCCGGGGACATGAAACATCGTTGAGCATGATCTTCGAAAGATCTCCATCGGTTGGAAAACGAATATAATCATAGACAATAACCGCAACACCCAGATCGGCTATTTCTTTTGTAATATCCAGTAAATACTCGCGCATTTTTTTGCTATAGGGATTTGCCCAGGACATACCCTTATGATCCTTCCACACATTACCTTCAGCATCGAGCAGAGCGCAATCCGGGTCCTTGGTTGTATAATTATCCCTGAAGCAAACTAACCGTGCGATCAGTTTAACATTATGAGCCTTTGCCCGGGCGACCAATTCATCGATCTTGATATACCGCTTCACCGCATCGAGTTTCCCGGCAAATTCAAGTTTTGAATCATAACTTAAAAATCCATAATCGCTTTTTAGATCGACCATTATTGCATTTATCGCGCCGGAATCGGCCCAGGCAAAAACTTTATCCATATATTCAGTCCGGCTTGCTTGATAGGGATTGATATAAATACCCCTTATCAGCGTATCGGCGTAATTATTAAAAACTATTGATTGGGCACAAAGAACAATCAGGATCATGTTTATGACAGTAATTTTTGCCCAAATAAACAAGCAGGGCATGATACTCATTATATTGATCCACTACGGTCGGAAGATTATCGTGAAAAATACGCTGGATTTTCCGATATTCATCTGAATAATTTATTAACCGATGCCGGGAAAATATGCGACGGGTATAGGCATCAATTACAAATACGGGACGGTTCAATGCATATAATAATATAGAATCGGCGGTTTCATCACCCACACCATATACCTGAAGCAACTCGATACGCAGCTTTTCAGCTGACACCTTTAATATTTTCATAACCGAACCCTGATATTTGTCTAAATAATATTTGACAAATGATATCAATCTTTGACTCTTGATGCGAAAATAGCCGGACGATCGGATCATCTTCGGCAGCGATCTTCGCTTTGCGTACATTTGCCCCGGATTCAACATACCGGCTTTTTTCAGGTTTGCGATCGAACTCGTGACATTTGCCCAGTTTGTATTTTGGGTGAGTATCGCGCCAACCATGATCTCGAACGCGCTATTACCCGGCCACCAGTTTTGAGCACCAAGATTTTTCAGCAAAAAATGATATAGCTTAGACAAATCCCTGGCAATGATTTTTTTATGCTTTTTGTGGGTTGAACTTTTTTTCAAGCGATTGAATATCAGTCGATATGATAATCGATTAATGAATAATCGCCGGTACTATCCACGAACCTTACAATACCGACACCGGGCGCATAATACTCTTCCCAGGTCATTGCATTGATCACGGTGGTGTCCGGTGAATCGAGCGTTTTCACCATTTGATAAGAAATATGGTAAATATCCGCATCATAGTCATCCTGATATTGAAATCCTACAACTCTGGACTCAAAAGAGAAATCAGCCTTAACTGTAATTCCGCTGATCATTATCGAATCAACTATTGAATCACTGAAAACATATCCATTCACCAGCGGCAGCTCATTTCTAACAAAAAAATCCTGTATAACCGGATATGCAATACCAGTATGATAATACAATATCTCTACATATTCCTCAATGGCTGCATCGCTTTTGATCCAATGTTTTATATCGCCGCCAAAACTCACGGTCATAGTCTCCTGACCAAGGGTGGTATCAGGGTCAAGCACTTCAATATAGACCGTATCCTGTCCATTGTAATAAACCCACCAGCGGCTATCCTTGAAAGGGAAATAATCACTGGCCGCCCGTTCGATGATACGGTTATCGCAAGCGATCAGCGCGATCAAAACGACAAATAAAATCAGATGAATTGATTTAGTATTCATGTTGTTCATAGCCTCCGAAATTATAGGAAAATCCTATTTGGTAACCGATAAAGCCACCATGACTTTTAAAATCGGTTAAGCCGTTGTAAAGCAAACGCAGGAAGATATTGACCGGTGATTTCGATATTTTCAGTTGACCACCGCCTCGATAAATAAATGCATAACCGATCTCGGCATTATCCGTCAGGCTTCGTTTCAAATAGGAACCGCCAAATCCGATATAAGGCGAAACAACCCAGCTGGTTTTATATGCCGCCGTTATCAATTCGTAATTCATGATCGAATATCGGGTATTATCGCCAGGATAATAATCCATTCTAAGACCTGGTGCCATATCAAAAAATGCTACTTTGGTTTCTAATCCAATACCAACATTAACTCCATGGCTAATATCC
>MEUM01000124.1:10048-19707 GCA_001771735.1 Caldifarciminota bacterium RBG_13_43_14
AAATAACGCGAATAAAGAATGAAGGAGATCAGAAAATCAGATTACCAGTACGAAGATTATCAGAACATCAGCAAATCAGATATTAAATTCTGATATTCTGGTCTGCCGGTATCCTGCCCACTGATCTTCTGATACCCTGATGTACTTTAATCCGTTAATTACCCAATTACCATTTACTAATTACTGACTATTTGTCAATTACGTAATTGCCAATTACTAATTACGGAATCAGAGGTGGTTCTTGATTCCCATAGGAACATCATTATAATGATCCATGAAGGCGATGCAGTTGAGCAAGCAAGCTCCGCTTGAAACAAAACCCTTACAAATGTGTGAATTACCAGTACCCGAGCCGGCCGAAAACCAGGTACGCATTAAAATTAATGTTTGCGGTGCCTGCCGTACTGATTTACACATCGTTGAGGGTGAACTGCCCGCGCATAAAATACCGCTGATTATCGGCCATCAAATCATTGGCCGTATTGATAAGCTTGGTAAAGCAGTCAACCGTTGGCAATTAAATGATCGAGTTGGAGTGCCCTGGCTTTATCGAACCTGCGGCCAGTGCCCTTACTGCCTTCAATCAAGAGAAAACCTCTGCGATCGACCAATGTTCACCGGCTATGATGCAGATGGCGGTTTTGCTGAATATATGGTTGTTGATGAAAATTTCACTTACTCGATACCTGTAATTTATCATGACACTGAAGCCGCTCCCCTGTTATGTGCCGGCGTCATCGGCTATCAGGCATTCAAAGCAACGAATCTCAAAAGTCCCGGTCGGCTTGGTCTTTTTGGTTTCGGGTCATCCGCTCATATTCTGCTCCAGGTCGCACAGCATCTTGGCCATGAATGTTTTGTTGTCTCCAGGACCGATCGTGAACTGGAACTGGCTAAAAATTTGGGAGCGGTCTGGACCGGCTCTATTGATGACAATTGCGGCACCGAGCTCGATGCGGTAATTGTCTTCGCGCCAAGTGGTGAAGTAATGGTCAAGGCTTTATCAAAAATCCATAAAGGCGGGATCGTGGTCTCGGCCGGGATCTATGCTACATCCTTACCTGGATTTGAATACTCTGGTATTTATCCGGAGAAAATCCTTACCTCGATCGCCCATACTACCCGGGCAAATGTCCGGGAATTCATGAAAATAGCCGGAGATTTTAAGATAGAAACTCATATCAACGAATACCCGCTTGAGCAAGTAAATCAAGCCCTGCTCAACATAAAGAATTCGTCGGTGTCGGGATCGACGGTCATCAAAATGAGTATTACTACGTATTGACGATTCCCTCTTTTTTTGGTTATTATAATTAAAAATATGAATAAGAAAATATTATTATCTTTGCGCTTTGTACTTATTTTTGCCACGATAATGGTGCTCAACTATTCACATAATGGCTTAAATGTGTTATCACCCGGATATACGCTTGCTCTTATTTACCTCTTATCCAATCTTATCCTTTTTTTCATCCCGGAAAAAACGCTCAATAGAAATATCGCATCATTTTCCATTTTCCTTTTTGATATATTGACGATCTCGCTGGCGATTTATTTTTCCCAGGGCGCCCAAACCGATCTCTATCTCGTCTATTTCCTGGTTATTTTTATGGCATCGGTCGGTCAGAATATGAACGGCAGCATACCAATAGCAATTGTCGCCTGTTTGATATACGGTTGGATCATTTACCGGGCAAATCCCGGTATTTCACTTCTCGACTCGCGGATACTTATTCGAATACCTTTTCTTTTCATGATCGCGCTTTTCAGCAGCTATTGGTCGCAATCGACCCGGCGGGAACTGAAGAAAAAGGAGGAGCTGGAACGTTTCAATCGCGAATTGGAAAAAGAAGTAGCGCGGGTTGTAGCCGAGGAGATCGAATTACGTCAATATTCTGAAAAGATCATTAATTGTGTTTCCAGCGGTGTGATCGCGATCCGTGATGACGGCGTTATTACGACGCTCAATCCCGAAGCGCTGCGCGTTTTCGATCTAACTACCGATGCAGTTGGATTCAATATTAATCAATATGAATTTTTATTTCCACTCTGGGAAAAAATGCAAGCCACAGTTGCATCACAATCTACCGTCGCGCGTGACGAAATAACCCTAAAAATACAGAGCCGAGAAGTACCGATCGGATTTTCGCTTTCGCCGATCAGTGGTGCGACCGGAAGATTTTCCGGCTGCGTAGCAATATTTAAAGATCTGTCCGAGATCCGTGCCCTTGAACAGCAGTTGAAGCATGCTGAGCAGCTCGGCTATATAGGAAAAATGGCAAGCTGGGTAGCCCATGAGATCCGCAACCCTTTAACGGCGATCGATGGCTTTGCGCAATTACTGGAAACCACCGTGGACCATGATAAAATAATGAAGTACTCGTCCGAAATCCATAAAGGATCTCAAAGAATAAGCTATATTATTGAAGATATTCTTGCATTTGCCCGGACCAAGAGAAAAATTGAATATATGGAAGTTGATCTAAAAAAGATCATCGAATCGATCGCAAAAAGTATGCCCAATATAAAAATCAATGTTTCCGGGATTTTAAGCCCGGTATGCCAAGGTGAAAGCGAATCATTAAGACGGATTTTCATTAATTTGATCAGTAATAGCGCTGAGGCGATTGATGAAAACGGTCAGATCTGGATAGATTTCAAAGAAGCCGAGGGTCATATAATAACTGAAATACGGGACAATGGAAGCGGAATCAGTGATGAAGACTTGAAAAAAATGTTCACGCCATTTTTCACAAGGAAACAACGCGGAACCGGTCTGGGACTATCGATTGTCATAAAAATTCTTAAAGAACATGGCGGTCGCATTGAAATAGACAGTAAAAAAGGGCTTGGCACAACATGCCGCGTCTTCATTCCTACGAATGCAACAAGAGAAACTGTAAATAATAAAAAGGAGGAAATGTGAATAAAAAAATATTGATTTGTGATGATGAAGAATCGATCAGGCTGCTGCTTACGGAAACTTTAAAAGATTATTATACCATCACCGAAGCAGCGGATGGCCATGAAGCCCTAAAACTTATTACCAAAGAAAATTTTGATCTTTTAATCATCGACATCAAAATGCCGGGAACTCATGGGCTGGAAGCGATCGAACGTATTCGGGAACGCAACCAAGAGATTCCAATAATCATCTGCTCGGCATACCGTCTTATGGAAGATGATATAATAGTTAAGACTTCGGATGTCAACGCGTTCATCACCAAGCCGATCGATATCAAGCAACTTAAAATGAAAGTCGCTGAGGTAATCGGGTCATAAATGAAGATCGGCGAACTTTTAATAAAAAACGGAATAATCACCGAAGAACAACTAAATGAAGCATTAGCCCTTCAGAAAGATCAGAATAAAAAGCTGGGCGAAATTCTGATCGATCTTGGTTACATATCATTAAAAGATCTGGTATGGATGATCAGTGAACAAGCTGATATTCCTTTCGTTGAGATCAAACCGGAAATGCTCGATGTCAAACTCATCAACAGCTTTCCTGAAATTATTTTACAGAAAAACTCGATCCTGCCAATCTATGAAACTGATCAAACAATATATATAGCCGTAGCTGATCCGACCGACCAGAACTCAATTAATGCCCTACGCTCTTATACTGACAAACAAATCATCGCATCCGGGGCTGAAGCCGGCGAGATCCATCAGATGCTTGACAAATTCTATTTATCCCAGCATACCGATAAAGTTCTAACCGCGAAAGCACCTAATAAGAATATTATCCAAATAACTAGCGATCAAGCGACGGTTAAAACTACCGATGAATCAGGAAAAGCAAAAGTCTCCAAAGCAAAGATCAATATTATCATTAATCTCAGCAATGACCAGGGAGGGAAGCATAATGAATGAAATGCATAAACTCCTGAAACATACGGTTGATTCTCATGCAAGCGATTTACATCTGAGCACAGGTTCACCAGTAATGATGAGAGTACATGGCTCGATGCAAAAATCAAATGAAAATATCCTTAATCCGGAAAAGGCCCGTAATTTAATTGATCAAATCTTAACACCTGAACAGAACGAATTGCTGTTGAAGAATTTTGAACTGGATTTTTCTTATGAAGTTCCGGGTATTGGGCGCTTCCGAGTCAATGTGTTTTTGCAGCGACTGGGGTTAGGCGCCGTCTTTCGAGTAATCCCTGAAACTATATTAAGCATGAAAGATCTTGGATTACCTGATACGATTCGGGATCTGATCGATCTGGAAACCGGTTTGATAGTCGTTACTGGGCCAACCGGCTGCGGTAAAAGCACCACTTTGGCGTCCATGATCGACTATATAAACACTGAAAAGAATGGTCATATAATAACGATCGAAGATCCGATCGAATTCATACATGTCTCGAAAAATTGCATTGTAAATCAACGCGAAATCGGCAGTACAACCATTTCTTTTGCCAATGCTCTGCGCAGTGCCCTGCGCGAAGATCCGGATTATGTGCTTGTCGGCGAAATGCGTGATCTGGAAACTATATCCCTTGCCTTGACCGCGGCGGAAACCGGACATCTGGTTTTCGGTACATTACATACGTCCAGTGCACCCAAGACGATCACCAGGGTAATCGATGTGTTCCCGGGCGGTGATCAGGACCGGATCCGCGTTCAATTGTCCGAATCACTACAGGGAGTGATCGCCCAGCGTCTTTATCCACGCCGCGATATAGTAGGTCGGATTGCGGCTTATGAAATAATGATCGCCACCCAGGCGGTACGTAACATCATCCGGGAAAAGAAGATCTTTCAGATCGAATCCGTGATCCAAACCGGACGACAGCAGGGCATGCAGAATTTGGAGCAAGCAAAACGCCGTTTGGTTTCCGAAGGTAAATTGTCCTCTCAGTACATCGAAGATAAAACAACACTGTATTAAAGAATTTCCAACATTCTACCTTTGCACCTTTTCATGAAGTTTGACCTGGTTCTTTGCCGAGTAAACTCCGCCACGACAAATTCTCGTCAGCATACTGTGGGAGCGGCTTTCTAGCCGGGATAAGTTAGGAGAGCCCACATCACTTGTCCGCCTTTCCTGTCCGCCTTTGGCGGAGGAGGAGGACCAGGGAACCCGGCTTCAGTCCTTCCGTATCTTGACATTTTTTAATAATATCATATAATATATTAAAAGTAGTTTACTAATAGAAGTAGATAATTACGCTTATGATAAGAAAAGTGAATCGAAAAACCACAAGAGGCATCTCAAAGAAAAAAGTCATTGCCCTATCTCCAATGTTGAATATAGATCAGATCTTCGATGCGATCCTTAAAGCGTGCAACGATGCGATATTCATTACCAACCAAAAGCGCAAGATCGTTTTGGTCAATCCGGCTGCCGAGAAACTCTTTTCTTTAAAACGGGATAAAATAATCGGTCGGGAATGTCATAAGATCCTCTATGGCCAAAAAATACCTCATAAAGCATGTCCGTTACAAAATATGCTCAAAACTAAACAAAAAAACTTTATGGAGATTTATCTAGATAAACATAATAAATGGCTCAGATGGACGATAATCCCGATATTCGATCCCCATGGTAATATTATATATTTTCTTCATGATGCAAGTGATATCACCAAATTAAAGATTCAAGCGGATATTATCAAAAAAGAACGCTTTAAACTTCTGGAATTATTTGAGAACCTGCCCTTAATGGCATATAGTATTTCCCGTGATGGTAAGATATTGGACTGCAATGTGACTGCATGGAGGACTTTAGAATATAAGAACAAAGCCGAATTGCTCAATAAATCATTGATCAAAACTATCTATCCGTATTCCTCGAGAGCTAAAGCAAAGAAACTCTTTAAAATATGGAAAAAATATGGTAAGATTAAAAACGAAGAACTTCAAGTAATAACAAAAAAAGGAAAGATACTTGACGTTCTATTAAATGTTGACACGATCTATGATCATACTGGTAAATCGCTTTATAGCATCTCTACGCAGATCGATTACACTGAACGGAAAAAGCTCCTCGAAAATGTCAAAACTGCACTCAGCGAAAAAGAAACCTTGCTTAAGGAAATTCATCACCGGGTCAAGAACAATCTCCAGATAATATCAAGCCTGCTAAATCTCCAGGCGGTAAATATAAATGATCCCCAAATCCGTCGGCATCTGTTTGACAGTCAAAACCGAATAAAGTCAATGGTATTGGTCCACGAAAAACTATATGAATCCGAAGATCTCGCTCACATTCAACCGCGGGAGTACTTCGGCACTCTGGCTAAATTCGTGTATAGTTTCTATGGAATAAAAATGAGTCAAATCGTCCTTGAACTGGATATTGATGACATATTGACAGAAATTGATACTGCTATTCCCTGCGGTCTGATAGTAAACGAACTTCTTTCCAATGCATTGAAATACGCTTTTCCTTCTGACTTCGCGGTAAAAAAACCTGTGATTCATATTACCTTTAGACGAGTTGATAATAACAAAATTTTATTCAGAATTAGTGATAATGGCATTGGTCTGTCTGAATCACTGGATATCAAAAACACCAAAACACTGGGCCTTCAGTTAGTATACGCCCTTGCCAAGCAATTGAATGGGCAAGTGAAACTCGACCGAAAACACGGCACCGGCATCACCATCATTTTCAAAGACACAAAAGAAGAAAAGCGTAATTAGTAATTGGTAATTATGTAATTAACAGACGTTATTGGGTTATTATCACCTTTTCGCCTTACGCTTCTTTACCGTCTTGACAGCGGCGCCCATCCCACTATAATAGGATCATGGGGGTAAGTATTAATACCTATAAATAATTGGGTAGTCTTAGCGGTTTCCATCTCAGATATTATACCCTATTATTAAACCACAGGAGATTATGACATGTACCGATTCTTTATTGCCGATGACCACACCATGGTGCGCAGCGGTTTAAAGCGCATCCTCGAAGAGAAAAAAGATTTCAAGGTTATTGGTGAAACCGGTGATGGGCTTGAGATCGCGCCAAAGATCAGACAATTAAAACCCGATATTTTAATCATCGATATTTCAATGCCTAATTTAAGGGGTATCGAAGCAATACGGAAAATCCGTAAATTCGACAAAAAGGTAAAGATCATTGTTCTAACCATGCATAAAAACAACGATTATGTTTATGAATGCCTTTCCAGCGGAGCCCAGGGCTTTATCCTCAAAGACGACGCTGATACTGAACTGCACAAAGCCATTGATGAAGTACAACACGATCGCCTTTATGTTTCATCATCTTTTTCCAATGAAGTTATCCGAAATCTGATTCAGCGCGCTGGAACACGGGATCGATCTTCTCGATCGTCAATTTTCAAAACGCTTACCGCCCGAGAGCGCGAAATTTTAAAGGTGATCGCTGAGGGCAATACCAATAAAAAAACTGCTGCTAAACTTGGAATTAGCGTCAGGACCGTAGAACATCACCGGTTATGTATTATGAAAAAACTTAAAATCACAACCACGGTTAACCTCATAAAATACGCGATAAAAGCAGATCTCATTAATCTAACCTAAATACTGATGGGTAAACGATCATTAAAGAAAAAATCGCGATCTAGCATTCTCAAACCGCTCGAAGAATTGTGTGATTTGAAAAAATGCTTAAATATTTTAAAAATCTTACCCGACATAGTATATCACATTGATCCTACCGGACATTTTACATTTCTTAGCAATTCTGTAGACACTCTCGGCTATAAACCTGATGAGCTTATCGGTAAACATTTCAGCACTATTGTGCATACTGACGATGTCAAGCAATTCGGAAGACGACATATTCTGCCAAAATATAAAGGCAAGATCACCGGCGATGAAAATGCCCCAAAACTCTTTGATGAACGCAGAACCGGCAAACGTAAAACTAGCGGCCTCGAAGTAAGACTGATGCCTAAACGAAAAAATAAAATGATCTTTGGTGAGGTTATTGCGATTGGCGATATAAGCTCGACCGGATATTATGGTCGATCGGCAGATACAAAGTCAACGAAATTCTTAGGCACTATTGGCATTATCCGGGATATCACTGCCAATAAAGAGAGCGCGGCAAAGCTTCATTACCAGGCGGATATGCTCAAGCACGTTTCCGATGCGATTATCTCGACCGATCTTGATTTCAATATTCGCACCTGGAACAATGCCGCCGAAAAAATGTATGGCTGGAAATTTGCCGAAATCGAGGGCCAGCCGGTGCACAAAGTTACAAAACTCCGCTATCCTTATGACAATCAGAATAAAGTGGTAAGACAATTCTTCAAAGAAGGAAACTGGAAAGGTGAGGTCATTCAGCAAACCAGAGATGGTCGGATCCTCGATGTCCAGACATCGGTTGTTCTAATGAAGGACTATGAGGGAAATCCCATTGGTGCAGTCGCGGTTAACCGTGATATAACAGGAATGAAAGAAGCAGAGGAAACGTTACGGCAAAGTGAGGAGCGATTTAGAACAATTTTCGAGAGTTCCGCACATGGCATAGGTATTACTGATTTAAAAGGGCAATTTATTCTGGTTAACAATACGGCCGAAAGACATCTGGGCTATAATCATGGGGAATTGATTGGACGGTATTTTTCGGACATTACTCATCCCGACGACCTTAATGGAAGTAAGGAAAACCTCGAAGCATTAATAGCAGGTAACATAAACTCTTACCGAATTGAAAAAAGATACCTTAAAAAGAATGGCGGGAGTGTGTGGATTGATCTTTCGGTGCAACCACTGCGCAATAGCAAAAACGAAATAATTGCAATAATCGGTATTTTTGTAGACATCACTAAACGCAAACAGATGGAGGAAACGCTGCGAGAAAGCGAGAAGAAGTATTCATCGGTAATAGAAAACAGCAAAGATGCAATCATTATTCACCAGAATAGCATTATTAAATTTGTAAACACCGCCGCCAAGCAAATTACTGGATTTTCTAACAAAGATTTTATTAATAACAGTATCATGCAATTCATAGCCCCACAACACAAAGAACTTGTAGCGCAGAGATTCGCGGCCCGTTTAAAGGGACAGGATGTCCCCAGTATTTACGAAATTGACATATTGAAAAAGAACGGGGAATTTCTACCTGTAGAACTAAATGCAACCATTATACAATATCAAGGTAATCCAGCTGCTCTGGTTTTTATCCGAGATATCACCGATCGAAAGAAAAACGGGGAACAGATTAGACAATCGCTGAAAGAAAAAGAAGTTTTGCTTAAGGAATTGCATCATCGCGTAAAGAACAATCTGCAAATCATCAGCAGTCTTCTCAATCTCCAATCATCACAAGCCAATGACGACAATGTACGTAATATGTTATTGGAGAGTCAGAACCGTGTAAAAACAATGGTATTGATTCATGAGAAGCTATACCAATCCAAAGGCTTATCCCACGTCAATGCCAGTCATTACATAAACAGCATTTTTCAATATTTGTTCGATTCATATGGAGTGAAACAAAATCGCATTAATCGCATTATTAATATAGATAGTATCGATCTTGATATTGATACTGCAATCCCATATGGACTGATCATCAATGAGCTTGTCTCAAATGCAATAAAATATGCGTTTCCTTCTGATCTTAAAAACCGAGAGGAAAAGCCTGAAGTAAACATTGAAATGCATAAGGTTAAACAAAAAATATCATTAGTCATTGCCGATAA